>JBOGKI010000141.1:0-9337 GCA_050745605.1 Terriglobia bacterium
GCCTTGGAGTGCGGCGTCTTGCTGCCGCTTTGGGTGCGCCAGCTTGATGACGCGCGGAGAAGGAAACCTCTGAAAGGCCGGAAGCAAGCTCCCGGCCGGGAAAGCGGGAGCGAGCTCCCGCTCTCCACACGCAGACTGAAGGCTGATGGCTGACGGCTGAAAGCCTTCTACAATGGATAAAATGTCCCCAGCCAATGAAGCAACTCAAAACGTCAAAAAGGCAGGCGCCTCAAATCTGATCGTGGCGCTCGATCTACCGGATGCGGCGGCCGCTCTAGCCATGGTGGCGAACTTGCGCGGCGCGGTAGGAATGTTTAAGGTTGGCCTGGAGCTGTTCACTGCGGAGGGCTCCGGTTTTGTCCGGCAGCTCACCTTCGCCGGAGACAGCGTTTTTCTGGACCTGAAGCTGCACGACATTCCGAACACCGTCAAATCTGCAGCCCGCGAAGCAGCGAAGCTCGGCGCGACGTTTCTGGACGTTCACGCTGCGGGCGGCCGCAAGATGATGGAGGCGGCGATGGAAGGTGTGCGGTCTGAAGGCGCGGACGGCGCAAGACCGAAGGTGCTGGCGGTGACGATTCTGACAAGCCTCTCCGATGATGATCTGCGCGAAATCGGGTTTGCCTCGAAAGCGGAAGACATGGTGCTGCGCCTGGCAAGCCTGGCGCAGAGGGCAGGCCTCGATGGAGTTGTCGCCTCACCGCGCGAGGCCGCTGCCATCCGGCGCGAATGCGGTCCGGATTTTCTGATTGTCACGCCGGGTATTCGTCCGGCGGGAGCGGACCTGCAGGATCAGGCCCGGGCGGCAACCCCGGCCGGCGCCATCGCCGCCGGTGCGAATTACTTGGTGGTAGGCAGGCCGATCACTGCATCACCTGACCCGCGCCAGCCGGCAGCGGCCATCGCCGCCGAAATAGCAGCCACCCATACCAATCGTTAGGCAAGACTCACACTCCATGACTGAAAACGAGATTCTCGAAATCTTCCGCCGTCACTCGGCGCTGCTCGAAGGCCATTTCATTCTGTCCTCTGGCCTTCACAGCGACCGTTATATCCAATGCGCCCTGGTGCTGCAGGACCCTCGCGCCGCCGGACAACTGGGATCGGAGCTGGCGCGCAAAATGGGGCAGCCCGGCATATCGGCCGTGGTCGCCCCGGCTCTCGGTGGGATTCTGGTGGCGCATGAAGTGGCGCGGGCGCTCAGCGTGCGAGCGCTTTTCACGGAACGCCAGGATGGAAGGATGACGCTTCGCCGCGGATTTTCACTCCACCCAGGCGAGCCCGTGCTGGTGGTGGAGGATGTGGTCACCACTGGCCTTTCAACCCGCGAGACCATGGATTGCGTGGAGCAGGCCGGCGGCCGCGTCGTAGCTGCGGGATCGCTGATCGACCGCAGCGGCGGCGCCGTCGACCTGGGAGTGCCCCGGACGGCGCTCGTGACGCTCCAAGTTAACAACTACGATCCGGCCGATTGTCCGCTCTGCCACGCCGGATCGCCTGCCGTAAAGCCGGGCAGCCGCCCGGGCGCCCGGGACCCAAGAAGGTAGCGCTGTATCAACGTGACGCAATCTTCGACGACTTCGCGCCAGCCTAGCCCCATACGGGCTTTGACCGCCTGAAAACAATGAGCGAAAATCTTCTGTCTCATTCGTCTCACCCGTTTCCCCTGTCTCATTCGCTTGTGCCAGGCTCTATTTGTGGTGCGTGAATTCTCCATGCAAGTGTGGCGACCCGTTTCGAACCGGCCACGACGTAGGGGGGTGTCTTGTCCTCGCCGGGACCGGCGACCAAGACGGTTGTCCCCGCGTTTATACGGGTGGGAGACCAGGGGTCGCAGGCCTGGAAAACGGGGTTTTTCTGAAAAAATGATTCTTAGGGGGATCAAACCCATAAGTTATTGATAGCAATAGGTAACTCGAGAAACAAACCCATTCAAAGCCAAAACAAAGCCACTCAATAAACCATCAAGCCATTTAATATCAAATAGTTACACAGATTTAGAAACAAAGCCGAGCATCTAACACAAAACAAATTAAATATTTTGAATTTGGCTTTGGTAGGTGCACTCTAAGCACGTCGAGTTCCATACGGCGGACGCCATCCGGCCCGCCATTCCTCAATCGCTGCGGTAGACCACCCTGCCGTCCACAATCGTGGCAGTGACCAGTCCGGTGAAGGTCCAGCCATCGAATGGGGTATTCCGGCTGCGCGAGCGACCTTGGGCGGCGTGGTAAGTCCATGGGCGGGCGGGATCGAATATGGTGAGATCGGCTACGGCGCCGGGATGGATGCGGCCCAGTGGCTGATTGATGATACGCGCTGGCTGGGAGCTGAGAAGGATGATGAGGCGGGAGAGAGAAATCCTGCCCGTTTCCACCAGTTGCGTAATAGCAACAGGCAACGCTGTTTCAAGGCCGGTAACGCCGAAAGGCGCATCCGGCAAAGGCCGGCCCTTCAGCTCCGGAGCGTGGGGAGCGTGGTCCGTGGCGATCACGTCCACAGTCCCGTCGGCGAGGCCGACGCACAGGGCTTCGACGTCCGCAGCACTGCGCAAGGGTGGGTTCATCTTGGCGTGCGCGCCAAAGCGGGTAACCGCATCGTCCGCCAGCGTGAAATGATGGGGCGCCACTTCACAGGTGACGCGCGTTCCGCGGCGTTTGGCAGCTCGGACCAGCTCGAGCGCCCCGGCCGTCGAGAGATGTGCAACGTGCAGATGGGCGCCGGTCGCTTGGGCCAGGATCAGATCACGGCCCACGCAGACGTCTTCGGCGATGTTGGGAATGCCTTTCAGTCCGAGGCTGGACGCAACAGGCCCTTCGTTCACCGCGCCTCCGGCGCTCAGCGACGGATCTTCACAGTGGTCGATGATGGGCAGGCCCAGCGAGCGGGAGTTTTCCATCGCCTGAAGCATCAGCCCGGCCGTCTTCACCGGCCGTCCATCGTCGGAAAACGCGACAGCGCCCGCCGCGGCCAAGGCTGCGAAGTCCGTCAATCGTTCTCCGTTGCTCCCTTCCGAAACCGCGGCGACGGGGAAGATGCGGGCCCGGCCAATTTCTGAGGCGCGCCGGATCAGGGAGCGGATTTTTTCCGGGCTATCGTTGACGGGCCGGGTATTGGGCATGGGGCAGACGGCGGTGAAGCCGCCTGCTACCGCTGCAGCGAGTCCGGTTTCCAAGGTTTCGGAAATCTCGCCGCCCGGCTCGCGTAGGTGGACATGAATGTCAATGAAGCCCGGAGAAACGATCTGACCGCTGGCGTCGATCCGCTCATCGGCCCTGGCATCAACGCGCGGCGCAATCTGGCGAATGCGACCGGCCTCGATCAAAATATCGCTTTCGGCATCGAGGCCGTCTTCGGGGGATAAGAGCCGCCCCCCTTTGATGACGATGCTCGGCATGAATGCTCCGGACGGTGTGAATCACAGGCAAATCGCGCCATGGAGTATAGCATCGACCCGGCGTGGCGGACGGTGCTGGAGGGAGCGCCATAGCGCCCTATTTTGATGTAGCGCGGGCATCCTGCCTGCAATTTTGTCGCCTGGAAGCCGGTGCTACATTCTGAATCAGGACACTATCCGGAGCGCGGTGGCGATTCAGTTGGGTGGCGATCGTGGAGGTCTGCGACCACCGGATTTGAATTTCCAACGATTTCGGCGCGGTCATGCGGCGGGCAAGGTCCGAACGCCGCTACAGAAAAATGACCGGCGTCAGCGGATTGCGGCCGATGGAAACAGGTATACTGGCGAGGTGTGCCCGGAAGTCTGATCCCGTTCGCCAGGTGGGCGGCTCATGCGTGTGCTGATCTCCGGATCGAGTGGCCTGGTGGGATCTTTCCTGATTCCGTTTCTCGCCCGTGGCGGCCACAGCGTGGTGCGCCTCGTGCGCTCTGAGACAGGAGCGAGCGATGCGATTCATTGGAATCCGGCAACGGGAGAAATGGATGCTGGAACCCTGGAGGGCTTTGACGCGGTGGTCCACCTGGCCGGCGAAAACATTGCCGGAGCACGATGGACTACTGAGCAAAAGCAGCGAATCCGCGATAGCCGCATCGGCCCTACGCGCTTGCTGTGTGCAACACTCGCCCGCCTGGACAAGCCTCCCCAGAGGCTAGTCGCTGCCTCGGCAATTGGCTACTATGGCGACCGTGGCGACGAAGTGTTGGATGAAGAGAGCAAGCCCGGCGTGGGCTTTCTGGCTGACGTTTGCCGCGCCTGGGAGGATGCCACGGAACCGGCGCTTGCCAAGGGCATGCGCGTCATCAATCTTCGGATCGGCGTAGTCCTGACGCCAAGGGGTGGGGCACTGGCCAAGATGCTCGCACCGTTCCGAATGGGGCTGGGAGGCGTGCTCGGTAACGGCCGGCAGTATATGAGCTGGATCGGGATCGACGATCTTATCGGGGCCACTCATCACTGTCTGATGATGGATGGTTGGAGCGGCGCGGTGCTTGCCGTGTCACCCCATCCGGTGACGAACCGGGAATTCACAAAGACCCTCGGGCGCGCTCTTTCCCGCCCCACGTTGCTTCCGGTGCCCGCCTTCGTGGCCCGTGTGGCGTTGGGAGAGATGGCGGATGCTTTACTTCTTGCCAGCACCCGCGCCAGGCCTGCCCGGCTTCTGTCGTCGGGCTATCGCGTCCTGTTTCCCGAGCTTGAGCCGGCTCTGCGTCATGTTCTGGGGAAATGAACGAAGCCGTAGCCACGATTGGCGCTTTTCCAACCGCAAACCCTTTCGCTGTTACAAACCCACGATCAGTTCAAACTTCGATCCAACGGTGGTTACCCCGTCCTGAGCCCGGTCGTATGGGTCATTCATAACGGGCCCTTCTTAGGATTATTGCATGTTGACGAAACAAGCGATTCGTTAACTGGGCGACTTATAGATAAAGGTTTGGCCTTTCGCCGGCTGGGGTGGGCCGTCCTGAACCGCGTAGCCGGGGGGCACTTGGAAGAGCGCCGCTGCCGGCTCGTTGCGGCTGATGTTCTCAAGTTGGTAAGTGGTGTTCCCGAAGCGAGGGTCAGTACGCTTGATCACGATATAAGTCTGAAGGTCCGGCGAGTACCACTTCTCGGTGGTGGACACGATCGGCTTCTGGTTGCCGATAGCGCCAGCCGGAATGGTGAAAGTCTCCTCGGTTCCTTGCGCCTCCAAACCTTGTATCATCTGCACGCCCAATGATTGCGTCTGCGACTGACCCTTTGAGATTTCCTTCATGGTCCTGTATTCGAATTTGCCATTCGCGGGCTCAAGAGGCATCTTGTAAGCGATTTTTTTGGCGGAATCGAGGAAATAGTGAACATCATTGACCGGGTCCTGGATGACGATGATGTGCTGCGGTTTCCCCGAAACCGACCAGGGTCCAATCATCGAGAGCGTCATTTCTCTGCGCACTCGGCCCGCGCTGTCACGGTAAACCTGCACGGTATTGTTCCGGGTGATTTGGTTTCCATCGCTCAGATTCTGATCCGAGTTAGTGACCTCCTGCGCGGAAAAGGGCGCGCCGGCGATGGTCTTACCGTCGCCTCCGAATGAAAAGAAGAAGGCATTTACGCCCACTGTGACAACACCCCTATCCGCGGGCGGCACGGGTAGAGGCGGCAGACCCTGTGCCAGAACCGGAATGGCGGGTAAGAACATCGCTGCGAACAACACCAAAATTGACTTTTCGAATTTCATGTTTCCTCCTTTTCAGATTATGGACAATTTCATGGAACGGTGGCCGGAGTTTGCCCCTCAGAGCGCAAACACCGGTAGTTTCGCAACTATCGCCCGGCGCCGAGGAACCGCGCTCAGCGGATGGGACTATTGATTGAACCAGATGGCGCGGGCGATGCCGTCGTCGCCGATCAACACGTCCGCAGTAACCACCCGGCTGGCTTCTCCTTCCACGATGGGCATGCCCAGGGCCTCCAGCGCGCCCGGCTGAAGCTCGATTCGAACCATTGCCAGCGTGCCTCCGCCATCAGAATCGTCGGTATTGGGCAGCGGCAGAAAACCGCGCAGAGCTTGGTTACGAGCGCCCAAAACCTGGGATATGGGAGTCTTTGAGTCAACGGCATCACGATTCCGGGTTGCGAGCAGCTTCGCTGTTGGCCTCGCCAACACGGGTGGCGTGTTGACGGAGTACGCGACCGCGCTTGGGACCTTGCTCCGCCAAGCTTGCCTTTGCTTTTGAAGCGCGCGCCAACCTACCACAGCAACGGCCAGAACCACCGCGGTGGCCGCGGCAACTTCGATCTTCCAAAATGCCCTGCGCGGACGGCGGCCCATCTGCGACTCCTGCCGCGATTCCAGCCGGAAGGCTTGCTGCAAGCTCGCTTCCACTGATGCAGGCGGTTGCGCCGTCTGGTCCACGGCCGAAACCGTCCTCAGCAACTCAGTCAGTGCCTGTGCTCCGACCAGGTAGCTTGAACAAGCCGTGCAAGTGAGCGCATGGGCTAGCGCGCGTTGCCTGGCTGCAGGATCTACCTGCTCACCACGCGCCACCTGCTGGAGAACAATTTGAAGGTTCGAGCAACTCATTTTCCTTGACCCCTTCACGCTTTGCCGGCGTTGAGGTTCGGCTGGCCTGAACGCAGCGCCGAGAGCTTCTCCATCAGGAGCGTTCGCCCTCGGTGCAACCTGGACCTGACCGTGCCCAAGGCACAACCGAGCACAACTGCAGCCTCTTCGTAATTCATTTCCTCTAGCTCGCAGAGCACCACCACTTCACGGTAGATGGACGGAAGCGACAGCACCGCCCGGCGGACTTGCTCGATCATCTGGGCGCGCTCGTAATCGCCGCCCGTGTCCGGGTTGCCACCCGCTCCAAAGTTACGGACAGGCTGGCCGGAATCATCGTCATCGGTATCGCTACGCCCTACGTAGGAATGCTCCTGCCCGATGCTCCGCAGAACAACGTTCCGGGCAACACCGAAAAGGAAAGCTGATAGCGAGCCCCGAGCCGGGTCGAATTTACCGGGGCGCCGGATGAGCGTGAGGAAAGTCTCCTGCGTGACTTCCTCAGCAATTCCGGCGTTTCCTGTCATCCGCAAGGCGAAACGGTAAATGCCGCCTTGTCTTCGCCGGTAAAGCATGGTGAAAGCATCCTCCTCCCCGTCCACCATTCGCAGCAGCAAGTCCTCATCGCTGAGTTCCGAGGGTGTGTTCATCCGCCATCCTGGGGACCGTTCAGTCTGTATTCCGGTTATCGACCCGGAAAGTTCCAAAATCATTCGCGAGTCCCTCCGGTGTTTGATACGCAGACTCCGATTGCAGCCGAAGCGGTAGACCAGGAACTCTCTTTGGCTGGCTGAGGGCAATTGACTTTTATTCTATCGCCGAACCCACCCCGGCTGGTAGACTCCGGTCGCCACTACGGTGCTTGCTTCCGCCGGCAAGTCCAAACGGTTTGCTTGAATCGGACAGAAAACTTCGCTAGCATCAGCGTGGCATTTGGGTTTTCGATTCGCGCCGAAGAACGAGCCATAGCAAACGGGGAGTGTGGGAACCTGATGAAACCATCTTCTGAATCAGTTTCTGCTTACCATCCGTATCGATTCTGGGATCAAGTTGCCCTGGTGGTGGGAGGCGCGCAAGGCATCGGAAAGGCCATCGCGGTGCGCCTGGCGCGGGAGGGGGCAGCGGTTGCCATTGGAGACATCGATCGGCCCATGATGGCCCGAACCACTCGTGAGATTATCGACGAGGGAGGCCAAGCGCGCCATTTCCCTTGTGACGTTCGGAAGAAGCGTCAGGTGGAAACGATGGTGGCTCAGACCCTGCGCTGGCACGGTCACATCGACATTCTGATGTACGTCGCTGGGGTTGGGAAGACGGTGCCTTTCACCAAGACTGATGAAAAGCATTGGGACTGGACCGTGGACATCAATCTGAGAGGCGCCTTTCTGGTGGCCCGGGCCGTGACGCCCCACATGATTAAACAGCGGCGAGGTAAGCTGGTGTTTATGGCTTCAACCAACTCATGGGATGCTGAGGCCGAACTGGCTCCGTACAATGTGTCAAAGGCAGGGGTCTACTTGCTGGCTAAAACACTGGCGCGCGAGCTGGGACATTATGGAATTAATTCGAATGCGGTGGGGCCGGGCCTGATTCGAACGCGCCTCACCGAGCCCATTCTCAAAAATCCGAAGTTCATGAAAAAGTATCAAAACCTCATTCCGTTGGGACGCCTTGGAACTGCCGAAGACGTCGCCGGCCCCGCCACTTTTCTGGCCTCGCCAGACGCGGACTATATCAACGGGGCTTTACTGTTTGTCGATGGGGGACAATTGGCCTAGCGGGTCGAAAACAAGTTAGCTCCGTGCGGCGGGGCAACAAGAAGCCGTCGCCATTCTTCCTTCCCGACTGCCTTCGGCGCACGACAAACCCCTCAGTCATTCAACAACACGGCGGCACGACCTACGACACAAGTTCACGGGATGTCGTCAGGCAAGCGGCAGAAACCTCTTCCGGTTTGGAGTGCGGAGCGGTAGAATCGGCGGCTTCGATTACTCAACCGGAGGGTGCGGAATGTCTCTCTTTGGGAAATGGATAGTTCGCTCGGGCGTGACCTTGATGGCATTGGTGGGACTGGTGGTGGCGGGGCGAGTTGTAGCCCACCAAGCGACTCAGCCCCCCTCTCAGCAGCCGGCTCCTGAAATCAATCCTGCCTGGCTGAAGGGCCTGAAGTGGCGGTTGATTGGACCCTTCCGGGGCGGCCGCTCGATTGCCGTAGCGGGCATCGCCGGGAACCCCGAGGTCTATTACTTCGGCGCCGTGAGCGGCGGGGTGTGGAAGACGACGGATGGCGGGGTGAACTGGACGCCGCTGTTTGACAAAGAACCGGTCTCTTCCATCGGGGCAATTGCCGTGGCCCCCTCCGATCCCAACGTGATCTACGTGGGGACGGGCGAGGCTTGCATCCGCGGCGACATCTCGCATGGCGATGGCGTCTACAAGTCGGTGGATGGCGGCAAGACCTGGAAGAACATCGGGCTGCAGGACACGCAGACGATTGGAGCAGTGATTGTCGATCCGAGGAATGCGGATGTGGTGCTGGTGGCGGCGCTGGGCCATGTTTACGGGCCGAATGCCGAGCGCGGGGTGTTTCGCACCACGGATGGCGGCAAAACGTGGACGAAGACGCTCTTTAAGGATGACCAGACGGGGGCGATTGACGTAGCGTTTGCGCCGTCGAATCCGCACCTTGTTTACGCAGCGTTGTGGCACGCAAACCGGACGCCGTGGGGACTGACGAGCGGCGGGCCGGGGAGCGGGCTGTACAAGTCGGAAGATGAGGGGGTGACATGGAAGCAGATCACAGGCAAGGACTGGCCGGAGGGAATCCTGGGACGGAT
>JBOGKI010000142.1:0-9302 GCA_050745605.1 Terriglobia bacterium
CTCCTGGTGCGAGCTTTCCGTGCGCAATTGCAACGGCCATAGTGGCCAGGGCGTGCTGGGTGAGCGTTCTGGCGGCGGCATGGGCATAATCTCAAACTGCTGGACCGACTTGGCATGCTGCCGATGGCTGGTGCCGAGGCAATCCGCGCCGGTGTCGCCGCCGCCAATGATGATGACATTCTTGCCGGTGGCAAGGATGTGGTCCTCCACCCGATCGCCGGCGTTGACTCGGTTTTGCTGCGGCAGGAACTCCATGGCGAAGTGAATACCCTTGAGCTCGCGCCCGGGCACTGTCAAGTCCCTCGGCTGTTCGGCCCCGCTGGCGAGCAAAAGCGCGTCAAAGTCCTTCCGCAGGTCTTCCGCGGGAACGTTGTGGCCCACGTGGGCGCGAGTCTCGAATCGCACTCCTTCGGCGATCATCTGCTCGAGACGCCGGTCTACAATCGGCTTCTCAAGCTTGAAATCCGGGATGCCGTAACGCAACAACCCGCCGACGCGATCATTCTTTTCAAACACCGTCACCCCGTGGCCGGCGCGATTCAGTTGTTGCGCTGCCGCAAGGCCGGCAGGACCGGAGCCCACCACCGCGATGCGTTTTCCCGTTCGCCGGGCGGGCGGCTCTGGCACAATCCAGCCCTCGCCAAATGCCCGTTCGACGATCGTCTTTTCAATCACTTTGATGGCGACCGGCGCCTCATTGATGCCAAGCACACAAGCGGCTTCACAGGGCGCGGGGCAGATGCGGCCCGTTATTTCCGGAAAGTTGTTCGTAGAATGCAGGTTCCGAATGGCATCCTTCCAGCGCCCGTTGTAAACCAGGTCGTTCCAGTCGGGAATAATGTTATTCACCGGGCAGCCGGTGTGGCAGAACGGAATTCCGCAGTCCATGCATCGCGCCGCTTGGGCGCGCACATGGTCATGATGGAAAGGTTCATAAATTTCAAAGAAATCATTCACGCGCTCCTCAACGGGACGCCGCCCCGGCGTTTCACGCTGGTATTCCTTGAATCCTGTCACTTTACCCATGGACGACCTGTCTGCCCGCCTGGGATGCGGCCTCGGCGCGCGCGACTCCGCCGGCGGGGAGGCGCGGAATGTTCAGCACGCGCTTATACTCGTGTGGGAAAACCTTGACGAACTTCGCCAGCGCCGATTCCCAGTTATCCAGAATCCATTTCGCTCTTGGACTGCCGGTATATTCAGCGTGACGCGTGATGAGCCGGAGCAAAATGTCGATGTCCTGGGAATCTTCCACCGGCCCAAGGTCCACTTCGCGGCCGTTACACTTCACGCTGGCGAAATCTTCCAGCTCATCGAACACCAAGGCGATGCCCCCGGTCATGCCGGCAGCGAAGTTGCGTCCGGTCCTGCCGAGCACCACCACCAAACCGCGGGTCATATATTCGCAGCCGTGGTCGCCCACGCCCTCGACGACGGCCGTAGCGCCCGAATTGCGCACGGCAAACCGCTCTCCGGCCATGCCGTTGAAGAAAGCCTCGCCGCTCGTTGCGCCATAAAGGCATACGTTGCCGATGACAATGTTTTCCTCCGCGAGGAATTCGGAATCGCGCGGAGGGTAAATGATGACCCTGCCACCGGAAAGGCCCTTACCCACGTAATCGTTGGCTTCGCCTTCAAGCGTGAGCGTGACGCCCTTGGCAAGAAACGCGGCAAAGCTCTGGCCGGCAGAACCGTAGAATTTGATCTTCACCGTGTCCTCGGGCAGGCCTTCGGAACCATAACGCCGGGCGATCTCGCCGCTCAGCATGGCGCCCACGGAACGGTGAACGTTGCGAAGCGGCAGGCCCAGCGAGACGGGTGTGCGGGTCTCAAGGGATTCGCGCGCGCCCTCGATCAGTCTGTTGTCCAGCGCATCCTGAAGACCGTGATCCTGCCGCGTGAGGCAGCACCTGCCCACGTGATTCGGAACCGGAGCATCATAGAGAATCGACGAAAGATCAATACCCGTGGCTTTCCAGTGCTGCACGGCCCTTCGTTGCATCAGGCAATCCACCCGGCCCACCATCTCATCCAGCTTGGAGAAGCCCAGCTCCGCCATGATGCGGCGCAAGTCTTCAGCCACAAAGAAGAGGTAGTTGATCACGTGCTCCGGTTGTCCCTGAAACTTCTTGCGTAGCTCCGGGTCCTGAGTGGCCACCCCGACCGGACAGGTATTGAGGTGGCACTTGCGCATCATGATGCAGCCCATGGAAATCAGCGGCGCGGTTGAAAAGCCGAATTCTTCCGCGCCCAGCAGCGCCGCGATGGCCACATCGCGTCCCGTCATCAGTTTGCCATCCACCTGGAGGCGCACCCGGCTCCGCAGGTTGTTCATCACCAAGACTTGCTGTGTCTCGGAGAGTCCCAACTCCCAGGGAATTCCGGCGTGGCGGATGGAGCTGATGGGCGAAGCGCCGGTGCCGCCATCATAGCCACTGATCAAAATGACATCCGCATGCGCCTTGGCTACCCCGGCGGCGACGGTTCCTACTCCGGCTTCGGCCACCAGCTTCACGGAAACCCGCGCCTGCGGGTTCACCATCTTGAGGTCGTAGATCAACTGCGCCAAGTCTTCGATCGAGTAAATATCGTGGTGCGGTGGCGGAGAAACCAGGCTTACGCCGGGGATCGAGTGCCGCACGCGGGCGATCGCTTCATCAACCTTATGTCCCGGCAACTGGCCGCCCTCTCCCGGTTTTGCTCCCTGGGCAATCTTGATCTGCAAGTCGTCGGCGTTCACCAGGTAATGGGTGGTGACGCCAAAGCGCGCCGAAGCCACTTGCTTGATGCGGCTGCGGCGCACATCACCATTCGGGTCAGGCTTAAAGCGCTTTTCGTCTTCTCCGCCTTCACCGGTATTGGAGCGCGCGCCGATGCGGTTCATGGCAATCGCCAGCGTCTCATGCGCTTCCTTGCTGATCGAGCCGTAGGACATGGCTCCGGTGGCAAAGCGCTTGACGATTTCCGATGCGGGTTCCACGCTTTCCAGCGGCGCCGGCGTTCGCCCGGGCTTGAAGTCGAACATGCCGCGCAGCATCATCAAGTCGTGGTTCTGCTGGTTGATAGCGTCCGCGAATTCCCGGAATGTCTCAAACTTGTTCTGCCGGACGGAATGCTGCAACTTGGAAACAACCTCCGGGTTCAGCAGATGCCGTTCACCACGCACTCGAAACTGATATTCACCCCCCACCCGCAATTCGGTTTCGGATTCGCTGGGCGGCCGCATGGCAAATTGGTGCTTCATCAGGGCTTCTTTCGCCAGCACTTCGATGCCCACGCCTTCAATGCGGGAGGCTGTTCCCGTGAAGTAACGCTCAACGAGAGAGCGGTTCAGCCCGATGGCCTCAAAGATTTGCGCCCCCTGATAACTCTGCAGGGTCGAGATGCCCATCTTGGAAAACGTCTTCAACAGCCCCTTATCCACCGCTTTCAGGTAGCTCTTCAGGACCAGATCGAACGTGCGGTCAGCAGGAAAGTGGCCGTCTTTGTACAAATCCTCCAGGCTTTCGATGGCAAGAAATGGATTCACCGCACTCGCCCCATAACCGAGCAGCAAAGCAAAGTGCATCACTTCGCGAGGCTCGCCGGACTCCACGATCAGCGCCACCTGATTGCGGGTTTCCTCACGGATGAGGTGGTTGTGAACCGCGGACAGCGCCAGCAGGCTGGGAATGGGCGCGTACTTGTGGTCCACGCCCCGGTCGGAGAGAATCAACAAAGTGTACCCCGACTTCATGGCCAGGGAAGCGCGCTGGCAGAGCCGGTCAACGGCCTCCTCAAGTTCCGCCACGCCCCCGTCAATCGGGAAAAGCATCGGCAGGGTGGTGGCGAGAAAATCGCCCCAGCTCACCCGGCGCAGTTTTTCAAGACGCCCGTTGGTGATGATGGGATGACGCAGCTTCAACGTGTGGCAATTGCGCGGTGTCTCCTCCAGGATGTTGCCTTCGCTGCCGATGTAGCTGTTCAGCGACATCACCAGATCTTCGCGAATCGGATCGATGGCCGGATTCGTGACCTGAGCGAACATCTGCTTGAAATAATTGAAGAGAAGCTGGGGGCGGTCGGACAAACAAGCCAGCGGCGTATCGGTGCCCATCGAACCCACCGGCTCCTCGCCCTTCGCGCCCATCGGCCCGAGAATCAGCCGGAGGTCCTCATCGGTGTAGCCGAAAGCGCGCTGGCGCAGCAGGATGGTTTCGTGGTTCGTCTCCTTCACATGCGTCGGGCTGGGAAGGTGATCCAGGGTAATGCGGTTATCCTGAAGCCATTGAGCGTATGGTTTTCGCGCCGCCAGTTGCTTCTTGATCTCTTCGTCTGAAACCAACCGCTTCTGCTCCGTATCCACCAGCAGCATGCGGCCGGGCTCGAGGCGGCCCTTCATGCTCACCATCTCCGGCTTCACATGCAGCACGCCGGCTTCCGAAGCCATAATCACCAGGCCACCCTTCGTCACCAGGTAGCGGCCAGGCCGCAAACCATTGCGGTCAAGCTTCGCGCCAATCACACGGCCATCGGTGAAGGCGACGGTCGCCGGGCCATCCCAAGGTTCCATCAGCGAAGCATGAAATTCATAGAAGGCGCGGACGTCTTCGGGCATCGCCGCGTCGTTATCCCAGGCTTCGGGAATCAACATGGAGAGCACGTGGGGCAGGCTGCGGCCGGAGAGCGTCAGGAGCTCAACGGCATTGTCCAGCATGGCGGAGTCGCTGCCACCCGCCGTAATGATGGGCAACAGCTTCTTGATGTCGCGGCCGAAAAGCGGAGAGGCCAGCACCGACTGTCGCGCGTGCATCCAGTTCACATTGCCGCGCAAAGTATTAATTTCGCCGTTGTGGCAGATGTATCGATAAGGATGCGCGAGCTGCCAGGTTGGGAACGTGTTGGTGGAGAAGCGCTGATGGACCAGGCAGAGGGCGCTGATCGCTTCCGGATCGGACAGCTCCCTGTAGAAGTGAGCAATTTGCGAAGCCTGTAAAAGACCTTTATAGACAATCGTCCGAGAGGAAAGAGACGGAATATAGAAAAAGCCCTTTTCCACCAAATCGCTTTTTGATATCTCGGCTTCCGCCCTCTTGCGAACCACGTAAAGTTTCCGTTCCAGCGCGTCTTGGTCCATTTCCGCGGCGCGGCGAACAAAAACCTGCTCGATATAAGGCTGGCTATTTCGAGCCAACCGGCCGATGGAGTTCCCGTCAAGGGGTGTATCCCGCCACCCGAGGACTGAGAGACCTTCTTCGCTGGCGATCTTTTCCAGGATTCCCTCGCACAGTACTCGTTCCTTGCGGCCGACGGGAAGGAAGACCATTCCCACGCCGTATTCGCCAGGAGCCGGCAGACGGAATCCCAATCTGGAGCATTCGCGATCAAAGAACGCATGGGGGATCTGGATTAAAACGCCGGCGCCGTCGCCGGTTTCGGGATCGCAGCCACAGGCCCCGCGGTGATTTAGATTGACGAGGATCTGGATGCCCTTGGCAACAATGTCATGCGACTTCCGGCCTTCAATGTTGGCGACAAACCCCACGCCACAAGCGTCGTGTTCGTGCACCGGGTCGTAGAGGCCCTGTTGAGCGGGGAGGTCGCGACCGACCGACCGGTCGAGTTCCTGCGTGTGATTCCGAATAACCGAATTGGATAGCCTTGCCATAAAGAGAAAAGCCCACGGTCAGGAAATCGCTGACCGTGGCTACCCACCTGTCATTTTGAGAAACACTCTATTTTCCAACGCCTTGAAAGCAGTTGGAAATCAGTACTTCTTATCGAACCAATAAAATGAATTTGTGGCAGGCGGCGGCGGCTCGTTTCTCCGGCGGATGGCATCATGCATCGCGCTTTTTTTGCGATGTGTGCGCTAGGAAAACCCGCATTGCCAGGGAGCGTGTCCTGTGTCATACCCGCTCCGGTTCGTTTTTCCGGTTTGTTCCGGGTCGGTTTTCGTAAAAGTTGGTAAGTTGCTCATTCTAAATAAGGCATTTTTCCGCTAACGGGCGGATTCTCCGGTTCGTTTTCGGTGTTTCTCGGAGACCGATCCTTTGTTTTCAATCACTTCTCCGGTTCGTTTGGTTAAAAAATAACATCTTTATTTTTTTATTTCTATCGCTTTTTGCGGCCCTTACTTTTCAAGCACATAGCGGGAGCCATTTTCCCCATTTTCGCGCAAACGCGCTGTAGTGGCCGGTCGGAATACGCTGTGCGGCAAGGCAACGCATGCTCGTCCCCGCGAAAGCGGGCGACCCAAAAGCCGGATTCCCCCCTTCGCGCGAGTGACCACGCCACAGCCGCAGCGTGATAGGACACCTTCAAATTGCATCGATCGATTCCTTGAGGCCGTGCGAGGGGGGGAAAGAGTGCGGCCGAACAAAGCCGAATTGCCGATTACCGGCGAAATGATAATACGCTTCTAGCCCTTGAAAATCAAGGGAATTCCAGGGCAGACCCAGCATGGGCCGGCGTTTCGTCTCAAAACTTACCGATTTTGGAACGTCAGGCGTGCTTGAGGGTGGCGCGTGATCTGGTGTTCTTCTTCGGCGGTGGTGTCGAGCGTGACCGGCGCGGGGGCTGGCTCTCCATCGCCGCCCGCAAAATGCGGTTGATGCGGGTCTGGTAGCCCCTGCCGTTGGCCCTGAGCCAATGCAGCACGTCGGCATCAAGGCGGATGGTGAGTTGCTGTTTGAGCGGGGGCCATGCAACCGTAGCCTTCTTAAAAAACTCGTCCCCAAGCGGCGGAATGTCCGAATAGTCGATGTCGGAATCCTTCATCCGGTCAAGGCGTGCCAAGTCGCTTTTGGTAGATTTTTTGCTCACGTCGATTTGCCTTTCTCATGGAGATAATCCGCGTGATGTCGTCGCCGCGTGGCGCGTGGGCGATAAAGACTATTCGACCGGCGAGCAGGCCCAAGGTGATAAGCCGTTCCTCTCCATAGTCGAAACGATCATCGGCGAAGGTGACGCACGGCCCGGTGAACACCTGTTCGGCGTCGGCAAAGTCCAGACCGTGTTTAGCATAGTTGGTGCGGTTCTTCGCTTCGTCCCATTCGTATATCACGCCTAGACTACCTACTTTTGTAGCTACATGCAAGCGGAACCTTTGATTGCCGCGTGAAATAGCAATATTCTTGCCTTGCCCCCCGCCGGTGTTGCCCTGGCGTTGTTGGCAGTTGTGCGATTCTCAAGACTTGCCCTTATGAAACGAGCCAAAGGGCGCGGCCGGACAAAGCCGGATTGCCGATTACGGACGAACTGATAATACGCCTCTAGCTTTTGAAAATTTAGGGGATTTATGCTGCGAGAGGGCCGCAGACCTGAACAGAAAGGTCTGCGCCAGCCGGGACCTTTTCTTCGCTACTGAAAGGGGACTCCTTGACGTCGCGTCTCACCTTCCCTTTGCTCCCCGTTTGTGTCGGCCGAAGGTTCTCTAGCTGTCTTCAAGGAGGCGGTGCTCCCACAAGGAAATCACGACGTCCATCTGGCCGTTTTCATGCTTCGCATTGGCATTAACGCTTCTCCATAGCAGGCCTTTATTTTTCACTAGGCTAGGGTCGGAGAGCAGAAGCTCATAGGCTCTGACTGCATACTCGCCATTCGCACTCTTGCCCGCGAAACCGCCACTTTGAATTCCTCTTACGACTCCGGCCTCGCAAAGCCCGAGGTACGCCTTCCGGGGGCAAACCTTCTTTTGGCTCTCGATGCAATCCGAGCATTCCTTGATCGCCGCATCCCAAGCGTCTTGCGTGGAAAGTGCGGGGTTCTCGCTGACCAGTTCCGTTGCCCGAATCGCGGCGTTTCCGTATTGTCCCATTGAAATCTCCATCGTCCTCGGTCGAAGATTTGATGTGGCTCTTGCCGCCCGGCGTAACGGTAGCCGGATTCTTCTTTCGCCCGCTCTTACAGCCAACCCTTGCCGGCGAAGTGCTTCATAATTTCGTTGTGGGCCTGTTTCTCGGCTTCATCCCGCAAGAAGCTCTTTGGCTCGAATGCTGTGGCGAGCTTTGCCGTGACGACCAGGTACAGAGCGCCGATCAGGAGACCCCACCAGAAATCTCGAAAACAGTCGACCACGGCCACTATCACTCCCGCTGCGGCGAGAGCGCTGGCGGCACCACTAATAGTTCTGTTCGCAGAAGGGTTCATGTAGAAGTGAGGGAACCTGACGAGCAGCTCGTTAGCTCGCGGTGACAGCTCGGGGATCGCAGCCTTGAGTTCTTTGCGTCTCAGAAGCCAGTAAACAGCAAACAGGTACGCTCCCGGCAGCGCCAGAAGAATCCACGAAACGACGGGCGAGTAAAACGCCAGCAGGACTGCTGCTAATCCCAGGGCACTGGCAATTATGAATAGCACGGGTGCCTCGGACGGTTGGCGATCGAGCTTTGTCTCCGCCAGAGCATATCCTAACTCCGGCGTACTTTACGGCGCGCAGTCCGCGCGCGGCTACGACATCGCACTGTATGTCGCTGCCGCGCGACAGCCGGCGAAGAGCCCACGGTCAGGAAGGCGCTGACCGTGGCTACCACGGCTGAGGTCTGGATTGACGGTGTTTAGCGCAGCATCCCGCGCAAAACGGTTTGCAGGATGCCGCCGTTCTTGTAGTAATTTACGTCGATGGTGGAATCGAGGCGCACGATCACCTTAAAGGTCTTCGGCGGCTGGCTTGGCGCGCTCGCTTTCACCGTCAACTCCTGCCGCGGCTTGATTTCACCGCTGATCCCTTCAATGTCATAAATCTCCTGCCCGGTGAGTCCCAGCGAAGCGGGATTTTCTCCGGGCTTGAACTGGAGCGGCAGCACGCCCATTCCTACCAGGTTGCTGCGATGAATGCGCTCGTAAGTTTCGGCGATGACCGCGCTCACACCCAGCAGCAGCGTGCCTTTGGCCGCCCAATCCCGCGACGATCCCGCGCCATATTCCTTGCCGGCAATCACCAGCAGCGGCACATGCTGCGTCTGATAGCGCACGGCCGCATCGTAAATACTCATCGGTTCTCCCGAGGGCATATGAACGGTGACGCCGCCTTCGACGTCGGGCGCCAGAAGATTTTTCAACCGGATGTTGGCAAACGTGCCGCGCACCATCACGCGGTCATTGCCGCGGCGCGACCCGTAGGAATTAAAGTCCTTTTTCTCAATGCCGTGTTCCTTAAGGTATCTTCCGGCGGGGCTGTCGAGGGCGATATCACCGGCGGGCGAGATGTGATCGGTCGTGACGGAATCACCCACCATCACCAGCACATGCGCGCCGTGAATATCCGAGATTTTCGGAAGCTCCGGGCCAAAGTTCTCAAAGAATGGCGGCTCCTGGATGTAGGT
>JBOGKI010000143.1:0-9270 GCA_050745605.1 Terriglobia bacterium
CGCTGGACCCACGGCGGTGGTCACGGCTGACTTCAACAAGGACGGCAAGTTGGACCTTGCCGTCGCCGCGGGCAGCGGTGTTTCTATCCTGTTGGGAAATGGCGACGGCACCTTTCAACCTCACGTTGACTACGCAACCGGTTTGAATCCCCGTTCTGTGGTGGCGGCGGATTTCAATGGGGACGGGAACCCAGATCTGGTCGTTGCCAACTCCGGGGACTCCTCTGATCCCTTCGCCATGGTCTCCGTACTGCTTGGCAATGGCGACGGTACCTTCCAGGCCGCTTCAAACTATGGAGCGGGGCCAGCCCCGGTGGCGGTGACGGCGGGGGATTTCAACGGCGATGGCTGGCAGGACCTTGCCGTGGCGAACTTTGGCACATCCAGTTTGACCGGTGAGACCGTGACCATTCTTTTGGGAAGCGCTAACGGGAATTTTCAGACGTATACGGACTATGCCGCCGTGCTTAACCCTTCCTACCTGGTCTCAGCGGATTTCAACAAGGATGGAAAACTGGACTTGGCGGAAGTCAATAGCGTGCCCACGGGAGAAAACACCGTGACCGTTTTGCTGGGCAATGGCGATGGGACTTTCGGGACGCGCAATAACTTCCCCGCCGGGCTAGCGGCCGGTAATGTCGTGGTTGGCGACTTCAATGGCGATGGAGTGCTGGACTTGGCGGTGGTCAACAACCTGGTCGGCCAACCCCCTACGGTGTCCATTCTGCCCGGCAACGGGGATGGGACGTTTCAGGCTCCCATCACGGTTCCGCTGGAGCCTGGCCAGGCTTATATTGCGGCCGGCGACTTCAACGGCGATGGGAAACTCGACCTGGCCGTCACCCATGCCAGATCGGACACGGTTTCTATTCTCCTGGGCAATGGAAATGGGACATTCCAAGCGCCTGTGGACTACGCGACCGGAAATGCTCCTTACGCCGTGACGGTCGCGGACTTTAACGGCGATGGAAAGCTCGACTTGGCCGTTTCGAACAGGCTCGGTAGTTCGGTTTCGATTCTGATGGGCAACGGTGACGGCACGTTCGTGCCCCACGTTGACTACACGGTGGGCAGCGGGTCACCCGGCGCCTTGGCCGTGGGTGATTTGAATGGAGACGGGAGGCCGGACGTAGTGGTGGCGATTTCGACCGGCTTCGTAGTCCTTCTCAACAACGGTGACGGGACGTTTATGCCTCCCACCGCCTATACCGGGCTGGCTGGTACCTACAACATCGCTCTCGGCGACGTGAATGGCGACGGCAGGCTGGATCTGGTTACGGCAACGAGTCCGTACGGAACCCTTTCCGTTTATCTGGGTAACGGCGACGGGACGTTTCAGCAGAGCACGCGCGTGGACTATGCTGCTGGGTCAATTCCCGGACCTGTAGCGATTGCGGATTTTGATGGCGACGGCGGCTCTGACTTGGCGATTGGCAATTCCGATGGCACCGGTGCGATTGCCATCTACCTCAATACGCCGGCCATTGCCCTGTTCCCCTCACCCGTGGCATTTCCCAATCAGGAAGTCGGTTCAACCAGCCCGGCTCAGAATATCACAGTCAGCAATCCTTCCTCGGTTCCACTCAATATTTCAGGCGCAACGCCCAGCAACAGCGATTTTACGGCAACCAACGAGTGCCCCAGCACCTTGGCGATTGGCGCCGGCTGCGCAATCAGTGTAAGTTTCGCGCCCAGCTTTATAGGGCCGGTCGTCGGTACACTAACGATCGCCGATAACAGTGACGGGCCGGCTGGCAACCCGCAACTGGTAACCCTGACCGGCACGGGCGTTTTGCCTTCGGTTGGACTCGCCCCGGGAGGACTCGGCTTCAGCGCCCAACCCTTAAACACCACCAGCACCGCGCAGACGATTACGCTGACGAACGGCGGGACGGCGCCCCTCATCATCAGCAGCATCACGATCAACGGAAACTTTGCGATCGCCGCGGGAACAACTTGCTCCGCCAGCACCCCTGTAAATCCCGGCGCCAATTGCCTGATCACGGTGACCTTTACACCCAAGACGACCGGGAACCTCACCGGCACGCTCACCATTACCGACAACGCTCCCGGCAGCCCTCAGACGGCGACGCTCAATGGCGTTGGCATTGCCCCTACGGCTAGCCTTTCAGCAACTTCGCTAAGCTTTGCAGGTCAGCTTGTTAGCACCCAGAGCGGCCCCCAGACGGTTAAGCTCACCAACACCGGCAGCCAGGCGCTCACTATCAAGAGCATCAGCATCACCGGCGACTACAAGCAGTCCAACAGTTGCGGGCAGGGAGTGAACGTCAAGGCCAACTGCACCTTCACCGTCATCTTTGCGCCCACCGCCGGCGGCACGCGCTCCGGCGCGATCACCATCACGGACAATTCCGGCGCTGGCGTGCAGACGGTCACGCTCACCGGCCAGGGAGAGGACTTTACGCTCTCCAGCGGAACTTCCCCGACTTCGGCGAGCATCGCGCCGGGCGGTACGGCCACTTATACGTTGATCTTCGCGCCTCTCGGGGGGTTGAACCAGACGGTCCAGCTTGCCTGCGCCGGAGCGCCGATGGCTTCAATCTGCACGGTCTCTCCGAACTCTTTTATACCCAGCGGCACCAACCCTAAGACGGTGACGGTAAGGGTCGAAACATCGGTAAGCGCCTCGGCCGCACCGATAACCCGTCTGGACCTGCCGCCGCCCATCGGGAAAATACTGCTGGCCCTGTTGGGGATTCTGGCTCTAGCTTCCAGTTGCGTCCGGTTGGCACGGCATCCAACCGGCCACGCAGTGCGCCGGCTGGCCCCGGGCCTTGTCATGCTCGCCTTGCTGGCGCTGATAGCGCTGGGCATGGCGGCTTGCGGAGGTAGCAGCGGCGGCGGTCCGGTCACTCCCGCGGGCACGTACGCGCTGACGGTTACGGGCGCGGTGAACCCCGGGACCGCCAACCTCAACCACAGCGTGACGTTGACGCTGACGGTTCAATGATTGCCGGAGCGGCTGGGCGCTTCGGTGAATCAAGCTTGCGGCGCTCTGCGAAAATCAAGCGCATGAAGTAGTTCAAGGTCGATTTCTGCGAAGGACCGGAAGAGCGCGTCGGCGTGGAGAAGATCGCCGGAAGGCCGGCTGTGGGTGAGCGCAACGCACTTCATGCCGGCGGCCTGGGCGGCTCGGACTCCGGCGGGCGCGTCTTCAATCGCCAGGCATTCGGTGGCGCACAAAGGTTGACCGGCAAAGCGAGGAAGCTGCTGAAGCCGTTGAAGCGCGCAAAGATAAATCGCGGGGTCAGGCTTGGAGAGTTCCGTATCCTCGGCGCTGGCCAGGACCGCAAAAGCATCCCGCAGGTTGAGCTTGTCGAGTAAGTATTCGACCTCGTGCCTCATGCTGCCGCTGGCGATGGCGAGGGGATAGCGTTCTGCCGCCATGCGCACGAACTCGACCGCTCCGGGCATCGGGGGCAAACCCTCGCGGATGGCTACCATATAGGTTCGGGCCTTCCACTCCACCAGCTCATCCCGCCGGCGCGGATCGCATTTGAGGCCGTGAGCGTGGTAAAGATGCTCGACAATGCCACGGTCATCCAGGGCCAGATAATCCCTGTAATATTCCTCCTCCGATAGCGGCCAACCTTGTCGCGCGGCCATCTGCCGGGTGAGCCTCATGATGAGGGGTTCGCTGTTCACAATGACACCGTCAAAGTCAAAAATGATGGCGCGTAGCAAGCGATGCCTCATATCTTTGGGACCGGTCCCCGAAATGGCTGGGAGACAGCCGGGCCTCGGTGGGATTTTGGAAGCGCTTCAATCAACCCGTAAGCCATCGCAGCGCAAAAAAGGTTTCCGGGGAAGCCGGCCGACCGACTCGAACTGCGGTACTGGTACACGTTGCTGTAGCGGCGCTGTCCTCAGCGCCGAAGCTCCGTAGAATCAATGACGGCGGTGGGGACACCGCCGCTACAAAACGAAACTGAACCATTGCCGACCTGCCAGGCGATTTGCTGTCCCGCTATGATAAACTGAGAGTGGCAAGCTCGCAATTCTCTGTTCTCTTCGAAATTGGAACGGGCGGGGCAAGCCGGGACCTCGCCCGATCATCGGACTGAGGACTTGCCAACGTCTCAAACGAGGCTGATGGAGGCGCTTTCCGGTGTCGCGAGTTCCTGGCGCGGCGTTGTTGAACCGCTGGCCGGGTTTCTGCATCGAAGGTGAAGGCGGTTGCAGCGCAGAATACCCCGTCTATGAACCACCAACTGAGCATCCCGATTGCGTTCATCGCCGGAGTCGTTTCGTTCCTGTCGCCGTGCGTGCTCCCTCTGATCCCAGGCTACATTTCCATGTTATCGGGCGTGTCCATGGATGAGCTGAAAAGTGGGGGAGACGCGGCTCTGGTCCAGCGCATCATCCGCAATTCTTTCGCCTTCGTCGTCGGCTTTTCAGTCGTTTTCATCGCGCTCGGAGCGTCCGCCACGTTTGTCGGAACCTTTCTGCTTTCAAGGCGGACGGTGTTTAACATCATCGCGGGCCTGATTATCATTATCTTCGGTCTTCATCTGACGGGCCTCATAAAAATTCCGCTTCTTTACCGGGATGCACGGATTCATACCGGCGCGCCCAGGCGTGGATTGCTGGGCGCCTTTGTGCTGGGTTTTGCTTTTGCTTTTGGATGGACGCCGTGCATCGGGCCAATTCTGGCAGGTATCTTGGCGCTCGCGGCCACTCGCCAGACGGTCTTCCAGGGCATGTTCCTTCTGGCCATCTATTCGGCGGGGCTGGCCATCCCTTTCCTCGCCACCAGCCTGGGGCTGAGCCAATTCCTGAAGTTTTACGGGCGCTTCCGCAAACACTTGCATGCTGTTGAAGTCGCCTCCGGCGTGCTGCTAATCGTCATTGGCGCATTGATCGCTCTGAACAAATTCACGGTTCTCTCAGGCTACCTGGGCTTCCTGAATCACTTCACACTGTAGGTTAAGCCTTGCGCGCGCCCTCGGGCGACTACAAGGGTCGCCTTTACAGAGGACCAAGGGCGAAGTCCCTGGTCACTTGAAAATATGCATCCCGTGCTCTTCAAAATCGGCTCTTTCGACGTCCCGACCTACGGCTTTCTGCTGGCGTTAGCCTTAATCGCTGCCTTGGTGACGGTCGTGAAGATCGGACGCCGCGAGGGCATGGATACGAACCGCCTGATCGACTTCAGCACCTGGATCATTCTGGTGGCGCTGCTTGGCGCCAAAGTACTGATGATTATTTCCGATTACCGGGACTTCAACACCTTGGGGAAAATCTTCAGCCTGGCCACGCTGCAGGCGGGCGGGGTCTTTTACGGCGGCTTCATCGCGGCCGTCTTCTTCTCCTGGTGGTACACGCGGAAGCATAAAATGCCGGTGCTGAAGGTCTTCGACGTTTATGCCCCGGCCATTGCTCTGGGGCAAACCATCGGGAGATGGGGTTGTTTCTCGGCCGGCGATGACTACGGCAAGGTCACATCTTCCTTCATCGGCGTCGTTTTCACGAATCCCTATGCTCATCAGATTGGCGGCGTGCCGCTCGGAGTGAAGGTTTATCCGGTGCAACTCTTCGAATCGGCAGCCACACTGATCATTTTCGGAATTCTTCTCTGGCAATTTCGGCATAAGACCCGCGATGGCCAGATCTTCTTGCTTTACCTGACGCTTTACGCCGTAGCCCGGTTTTTTCTCGAATTCTTCCGTGGCGACCCGGACCGGGGTTTCGTATTTAACCACCTGCTTTCGACCTCGCAATTTATTGCGATTCTTGCGATCATTGCAGCAGGCATTATTTATGGGACTGCTTACCGGGGTCAAAGGGCCCGGCAAGCGGCGGAACGGGTGGCGCCGCAGGCTAAGCGGGCGTAAGCTAGATTTAGACGCGAGTTTCAGGCGCGCCGCAGTGGTCAGGTTGGATCCGCTTGGCAGGCGCCCAAGGAGAGCGAAAGATGGAAACCCATGAGGCGTTACCAGGGCTACCTGAGGGTGAACCGCGGACTCCCCAGCCCCCCCAGCGGATGTCCAGCAAGAACAAGGCCCTGGCGATTATCGCCGTGATTATCGTTGTGGCGGCGGGCCTTTTATACGCCAAGCGCCATTGGAATTTTCAGGTTGCCGCTAACACCGGCTTTGGTGCCGGGAAATACCCCGCCGCCCCCGACTTTTCCGTAACGGATTTGTCGGGCCAAAACGTCAAGCTTTCGGATTACCGGGGGGATGTGTTGCTGCTTGACTTCTGGGCGACTTGGTGCGGCCCCTGCCGGATGGAAATCCCAGGCCTCATGCAGTTGCAGGATCGTTACCGCGACCAGGGCTTTCGGGTTCTCGGCATCTCCATGGACGATAGCATCCAGCCTGTCCATGAGTTCTACCAGCAGTTCCACATGAACTATACGGTAGCTATGGGCAGTGACCGGCTGGGCGAGCTTTACGGCGGCATCATCGGCTTGCCCACCACTTTCGTCATCGGGCGCGATGGGCGCATTTACGATAAAGTAGCCGGCGCGGTGGATGCGTCCCGCTTCGAGGAGGAAATCAAAATCCTCCTGGCTGCGAAACCGGGCCAGGAAGTGTCCACTTTCCGCCCCGAAGGCCGGTCAGACGCGATCGACGTCGAGACACAGGCCGAAGTGAGCTCGCAAGTGCCCGGCATCGATCTCAGCAAACTGACTCCTGCGCAGATCACTGAGTACAAACAGTTGTTGACCCAGCAACACTGTACCTGCGGCTGCAATCGTACCTTGCTGAATTGCCGCACCGGGGACAGCAGCTGCGGCGTGAGTAAGCAGTTGGCCCGGGACGTTCTCGCTAAACTGGAAAAAGGCAAGATCTGAACGGGGTTGTGTTCTTCGCTGAGTTACGATCTAACCGGTTGTCGAAAAGCCCTGATTTGTCACGCTGAGCCGATTCGCTCCTCTTCGAATCGCTCTGAGCGAAGCGACAAGGTTCACGGTAAACTCCGCGAAGCATCTGCGTGTCGTGTTGAGAATAAAAGGAACGGATTCCTCGCTGCGCTCAGAATGACAGCCAAAGAGGCTTTTTCAGCGCCCTGCTGAGCTTCGAACGGCTGCGAGGGAATCGACAGATATGTTCAGCCTATTCAAACGCCAATTCTCAGGGTCCGTACTTCCCGTGATTCTAGGATGGGCCGTTTGCGGAGCTTTCTGTTTTGCGCCGCCCAGCTTCGCGCCGGGAGCGGCCCGTGGAGCACAGGTGGTGGATGCGCACATCGCGATGGCCACGGACGGAGCCCATCCCGGTTCCCCGCAGAAAGCTGCCATCGTGGCGAGCGTGGCCGACGGCTACCACATCAACGCCCACAAACCTTCGTTTGACTATCTGATTCCCACTGAGGTCAAGTTTGAAGCCAACAAAGCCGTAGCTGTAGAACGGATCTTGTACCCGGCGGGAAAATCGGAGAAACTCTCGTTTTCCGACGATCCACTTTCGGTTTACCAAGGAAAGTTCCTGATTGGTCTAATCCTCAAGGTTCCGCCCGGCATTTCCCCAGGGGCTTATACCCTGAAGGGGAAGCTGGACTATCAGGCTTGTAACGATCGCGCCTGCCTGGCTCCATCCAGTGTCCCTTTGGCCTTGACGGTGAAGGTGGTGCCTAGCAGCACGCCCTTGAAACCCCAAAACTCGGCGGTCTTCCGTGAGCTTGGAATGGCCCCGATCGATTAACGCGATGTCCACTTCGCCTTCTGCAGGTCCAAGCCGTACGGCCATCGGTTTCGTTGCCATCACGATCATCCTACTTGCAGCCTTGGTGTGGGGCATGAGGCCAGCTCGTCTCCATTTGACTCCCGCCCCGCTGCAGGCTTCCTCTCCGGGTTGCCCCAGGACCAGCCCGACTTTCGTCCCCACTAACCTCACTTCACTCAAGGACCCCGTCCTTCAAGCCTTGCCCTCGCAGCTGAGGAATCGCGTATTGCTCCGCGCCAACATGGAGCCCTGCACCTGTGGCTGCGCCATGAGCGTGGCTTCATGCCGGGCCAACCAGCCTAAGTGCGAGACGTCAAAGAAGCTGCTTGATTCCCTGACCTCTCAGGGAAAGAGCGGCAATTGACTCGGCTGTCTGCCAAGTACGGGTGCAACTTGGATTCTGTGCGGCGGTCGGAGTTTACCCTGGAAGGGACCGCCGTTGTTGATTCCACATCGTTTTCGGCGCTTCCCGCTTTGCAGCGGGGCAGGCGCCGAGCGCCGCTACAGCAAAATGCACCACGACCGTCTGCCGCCCCTACTTGAAGATGCGATCTCGTGGCCAGGAGAGAGCGGTGGTAAGAGTCACGAAGATTGGCGTTGTGTCCGACACTCACGGCTTTTTCGATCCGGCGCTACGCCAAATCTTTGCAGACGTCGCGGCGATACTCCATGCCGGTGACGTTGGCTCCGCCGAAGTCCTGGATGAGCTGAGGCTGATGGCTCCGGTTCACGCCGTCAAAGGGAACGTGGATCCCCCCGAGCTCGGCTTGCCGTTATCGCTTACACGCCCAATCGGCGGCCTGCGGGTTGAGATGCTCCACATCCTGCCCGCCCCGCAATCGCAGCTTGAAGCGTGGGCGCGAAGCTCTCCATTGAAACCCCGCGAGTGCGCCAACCAGCAAGCCTTCTTCAGGTCGTTTGACTCTGCCACGCGCCTGGTCATCTTCGGCCACAGTCATGAGCCCTGCCTGGCAAAGGTCGGCGAGATCGCCTTCTTCAACCCCGGCAGCGCCGGAAAGAAACGCTTTTCTCTACCACGCTCTTGCGGATTGCTCGATTTAAGGGCAGGAAGCATGGAGCTGACAATTCTCTCGCTTGAGGGTTATAATAGAGAGGTCATTCGGCGAATGTCTTTGCGCTTAGGAGAATGAGCGCCATGGCAAATTTCAAAAACGTCAAACGCGCACTGCAAATCATTGCCACGCTTGTCGCCGTGGCCCTCGTTGTCATCGAAAGACTCGAAAAAATCTGATCTCTCCATCCGTCCCCACTTTCGGTGGCATCGAGGTGTGAATTTTCGGAATCACCGTGAGCAGGTGATCCGGGCGGCGGCCTGTTCCGGACGTGCCGGGAAGTCACGATCGTTTTTACTCTGTCTGCGGACCCGTTGACCAATCATGATGTAGGCTCCGGGCCGCGCGCCATGCCGTCATCTTCCACGGCGTCACGGTCGTGCTTCTCAACCGTGCGTGTCTAGCCCGGAGTATTCACGAACTCCTGCTGGAAGACGGGAAGGGCACGGTTTTAACCGTGCCGAAAAACGGCATTTCGATCAGTTTCTGGTCTCGCATCCCAACGG
>JBOGKI010000144.1:0-9134 GCA_050745605.1 Terriglobia bacterium
CGAGGTGCAACTCTTCCCTTCGTTCGGGTTGGGGCTGGTCACCAGCATCGTCTGCGGAGGACGCGAGGCGGTGGAAAGCAAAATCGAAGTGCGCAGCGCCCGGTAGGACTCCGCGAGCGCCGAGCCTGGCGCTTCCATCAGCACCATCTCAACGCCACCGCGCGCCGGAAGCGTTTCGCCATCTCCCCGCTTCCGCCGCTTCGAGCCTAATTCAACCGAACTCGCCGACGGCACAATGGCCAGCGCCGCCGTGGGAATCAACTGCTCGACGTCCTCCGCGCTCTTGATGGAATTGTCGAGGCCCTCCTCAAGAAAGGCCAGCGCAATTCCGATGATCAAGCCGAGTCCAAGGGCCACTCCCGCATTCAACAACTTTCTGGGACGCACGGGGATGGCCGGCACCAGAGCGGAATCGACTACGTGAATATTGTTGGCCCGCAGTCCGGCGGAGACGGTGGCATCCTTCAGCCGCTGCAGCAGACTGTCATAAAGCTGTTGGTTGGTTTCGAATTCTCTTTTCAGCAGATTGTGCTGGATCAGAAGCTGGTTCATCTCGCCCAGATCAACTTTCTCCCTTGCCACCGCGTCAGCGAGGAGCTTCAACCGGTCTGAAGCCGCAAAGTAGCGGCTCTGGATACGATCGAGGATCTTGGCGCGTTCCTGGTCAATGAGGGACTGGATCTGTGCAACCTGATCGTGCAGCCGAAGTGCTTTGGGAAATTTGGGGCCGTACTGATCGAGAGCCGCCACGTAATCTGATTGGAGACCCGCCGCGTTCTCCTCCAGCTTCTGCAACAATTCGTCCTGCCCCAAGACCGCGGCCTGGCTCCGGTTGGATTGGGCCAGCTCGTAAAGGGACTGCTTTTGCAGCAGGTCATTTTGCGCTATGGTCAGGTCTTTGCTCAGGTCGGCCAGGCGTTGTTCCACGACATTCTGCTTCTCGCCCACGTTAACAATGGCGTTCTGCCGTTCGTAGTCCACCAAAGCCTGCTGCGACTTTTCGACTTTGGCCTTCAGGTCATCGAGTTGGCCTTCCATCCACCCCGAGGCCTGGCGCGTGGCATCGTATTTCTTCCGGAAATTATATTCGGCGTAGTTCTTCACAAGAGCATTGGCGACGTTTGCCGCGAGGCGTGGATGGGTACTCTCAAAGTTGATTTCAATCATGCGGCTGTTGCGCATCACCTTAACATCGAGGTGCTTCTTGAAGGCGCGGATCAGCCGCCCCTCCAGGGCCGCCGGAGTCTCCGATGGCGCAGAGCGCTTCGCAGGACTTCCGGTCAGGACGCTTGGGTCTTGTACGAGGCCGAGCTGCTGGATGGTCTGCCAAGCCAGATTGTCGCTCTCCAGAACGTCAACCTGGGTCTGAAGAAAGGTATCATCGCTGGGTATGCTGCGATAGAGATCGGTGAGCGACTGAATCTGGGGCGCTTCAGCCTCCACTTCCACGCGCGCGGTGGCGCGGTAAACCGGCCGCATCTTGAAAGAGACCACCGCGACCGCGGAAGTCAGCAGGAGCGCGACGGTCAGCACGGTCCATCGCCGCTTCAGGAGAATATGAACATACGAGCGAAGATAGAAATACGCGTCGGTTCGCTCGATGTCTGAATTGATGAGGGGTACGCCCGGCGGAGTGTAGTGCGCGGACGGCAAGCGATCCGCGGGCATCAAGTCGTCGTTATGTTCCATAGCTAAGGGGTCCTGGCTACGAGGCGCGAGGCGGGTACATCGCAATCGTCCGCGCGGCTTGACTCACGGTCACAAGCGCCAGATCATGATCCCGGTCGCAATTTCGACAGCCGCTTCCGCCCCTCGCCGGATGGCTTTTTGCGAGTTGCTGTCGGGCACAAAGAGAATGTCATTCGCGTAAAGGAGTTGATCGGGAGCGTGGCCCGCCAAAACGTTTTTCAGGTGGGCGGGAACTTGCATGTGGCTGCCGCCGGATTGGCGGAGGATCAGCGCCTTGTTTGCCACCGCCGTTGATTTGAGTCCTTCGGCAAGGGCGAGCGCCTTCAGCAGCGTCATCGGCCCTTTGTCGCCCGTCAGCAAGAATCCACCGGCGCGATTCACCGCCCCGACCACGTACACCACCCCAGCCTGCTCCACCAGAACGCGATCGCCGGGAAACAACTCGGGATTCAAATCCGGATCACCGGTTTCCATGAGACGCCGCAGATTGACGGTCACGACTGGCGCGGCGCCGCTGGTCATCCAGCCCGGCGGCCCACTAACCTCGAGCGCCAACAAGGCCGATTTGCCGCGCGTGATGGTCGCGACGCTTCCAGCATTCTCCGCCACCCCCCCCGCCAGGGAAATCGCATCCAGCAGCGTGGTGCGGCCAAACACCGGGATCATCTGTGGCTTCTTGACAGCCCCCGCGACCGTGACCGACCGCGCCAGTGATTCCTTAATTTCCACCGTCACCCGCGGATGGCTCACCAGACCGTCCGTTCGCAAGTCATCGGCGAGGGCCGCCGCAAGCTGATCGGGGCTCAGACCCTCAGCCTGGACGGGCTCCCGAAAAAGCGGCACGTCAATCTGACCGCCGGAATGGACACGGTAATCTCGAGAGAGCTCCGGCACTTCGAAGACGTTAATCTCCAGCAAATCGCCGGCGTCGATTCCGATTTCCCTCTCCGCTCGGGACGCGACGGCGGACCTCCTCGCCCCGGCAGCTTCCGACGCCACCGCGGTTGCAGACTGCCCTGATGAATCTGGCTCCGCCAATATCGCATGGGCCTGAACCACAAGAAACGTGGCAAAGACTGTGGCAATGAAGATTAACTCCGCCGCAACTCTTCGAATTTCAGCTACGCTTTTGACCACTGATTTCCAAGAATCTCCCGGGATCAAGGTTGAATAGGAACAAACCTCCGGCCTGTGGCTTACAAAGCGGAACTTTCTGTAAGCCCGTTCATGGCGGCTCCTAACAGAGTTCAGGAACCTTGACGTCTGATGAACACCGGGACCGCCGACCCAGCGCCCAGTTCATTCCTGGTCCCGGCCCTGGCTCCGGAGTTCAGGGTTATTTTCGACGCCCTCAGCGACAAACGATTCCGCCGGCCCGAGGTTTTGGAGGTTCAGGCAGAAAATCGCGTTGGATCCCGGAGGCGAAAGCTTTACCAAAAACCCCTGCTCGACTAACCACTCCAGCGCCAGGTCTGTCTCCTCGATGCTGCGGTGGATGGTTTCCCGGAGTAACCGCCAGCGGGCCAGACCTTCCAGATCGTCCGCCGCCTGCGGGTTGCGCAGGAAGTAGTTCAGAATGTCCCTCGCAATCTCGCCCTTCGTCAGCCGAGGCATGATAACTCCCAGAAAGTTCCCCGGATGATCCGGCAATTGGATGACCAGACCAAGATGATTCAGAAGGGCTAGAAAGTCCGTGAGTTAGCGGGCAGACACCGGGAAGAGGTAATCATAGACCGGGTCTAATCCGGCCCGGATTTGCTGCGACGGTCAACGCTTTGGCTTGGCAAAGATCAAGGCAAGGGGGGAGATCAAGAGAGGCGGGTAAGCAAAGACCCGCAGCCGGGTCAGAACCGGCCCGGGAGTTCAGAGCCGGCTGGGGTGAAGATTGTATTTTTTGACCAGACGGCCAAAGGCTCGGCGCTCCTTGTGGGCGTCGGCAGCGGCGCGGGTGATGTTGCCATGGTGCTTGCGCAACAAATCCGCAATGAAACCCCTTTCGAAGTTCTCGATCACGGCTCGCCGGCCTTCATGTAGCGTCACGGCCTGAAGATCTGAAGCCTCTGTCGCGCGGCGAATCCTGATGTGGGCGGGAAGAATCTGCGAATCTCCCGAAAATACGGCCGCGCGCTGAAGGACGTTGAAAAGCTCGCGAATGTTTCCGGGCCAATCGTACTGTTCGAGCAAGCGAAGGGCGCTGGGCGAGATCGCTTTCCGGGACTGATTTCGACAATCCCGTATCGAATCCAGAAAGTGACGGGACAGCAAAGCAATGTCGGAGCGCCGTTCTCGAAGCGGCGGAAGATGGAGTTCCAGCACGTTGATCCTGAAGAACAGGTCGGCCCTGAACTGCTTTTGCCGCACGCAAGATTCAAGATCCCGGTTCGTGGCGGCAATCACCCGGATCCGCGCCTCTGTGAATCGCGCCGCACCAATCGCGCGGTAGGTTCCTTCTTGAACCAGTCTGAGGAGCTTGGCCTGCGCGGCAAGCGATAGGCTGTCAATTTCATCCAAGAAGAGCGTTCCGCCCTCCGCCATCGCTGCTAAGCCTCTCTGGTCGGAGTGTGCTCCGGTGTAAGCCCCCCGGGCGTGACCAAACATCTCGTTCTCGGCAAGGTGCTCGGGGATTGCGCCGCAATCGACGGGAATAAATGGAAAATCGCGCCTCGGGCTGAGGTGATGGATGGCTCGGGCGAACAGTTCCTTCCCTGTCCCGGTTTCTCCGCTCAGCACGACGGGCAAGTCCGTTGCGGCGATCGGCGGGACACTCGCTACCACCCGCATAAAAGTCGGGTGCCTTCCAATCAACCCGGCTAAACCCGCATCCTTGCAGAGGGCCTCTTCAAGATCAGCGGATTCCTTCCGGTCCGGGCCAAGGAGCCGCAGGATGCGGGAAAACAGTTCGCCATCCTTCACCGGCCAGCACATAAAATCATCGGCGGTGGCGGAAGCCAGATCAAGCAGGCCGGCGGCCGGCGACTCCGGCAGGATGGCCAGGGTGGGCATGGCAATGGGATGAAGACGAAGCCACTCCAGGAAATTCGCGGCCCAGGCAGGGTCGTTGGCGGCGCAAGCAAGAATCAACTGGGCCCTGCCTTGGATGAGGCCGCCGGGCGCAGAAGCATCCCACGTGATCCGCTCGCACGTAAAGGCGCCCGCACTAGCCAGCGCCTGCTCCATGCGGTCACTATTTTGGGAATGCGGGTCTTCCAGAATGATCAGCCGGTGCGGCACTTTGCCTCCGCCCCTCCAGCCTAAAAACCGGCGCAGTGTGCCACATGCCGCCCGCCGTGTCAATACCGTTACTCACTTACAAATAGCTGGAGTGAATCTGCACGAGTGCCCGCGATGGCGCGATTGCGGGGAAAGCCTGGGGAGAAGACGAAGAAACAGCGGCGCTGGAAAGCAGCCCGCTACGGTGCCGGGCCGGACACAGCGTGGATGGCGCTTCGTTCTCGGTCAACTGGTGGGCCGGGCCGAGAGCACGTTGGGCGTGTTCTGGAAAAAACCCTTGGGGGCGCTGATATAACCCGATATGGAATTCTTGGCCACCTTATTCACAACCAGCTCCAGAGCGCTGGGAGCTCCCTCCACATAAAAGAAAACCGGCTGGTCGATGGACTCGTTGCTCCGCAGGGTTCTCTTGTCGTCAAAGTAAAGGTACGCCGAAAACACGTTCTTCTTGGTATTGGTTTTGGCAAGTTGGACAGTGACGCCGCCCACCTTCTGCCGGGCGCCCTTGTTGTTCAAGTGGAATTCGAAGTAATCACGGTCGGTCCGATGGGCGAGTTGCACCAGCTCATCATGGGTCTTGGCGATCGCGCCGGACAGCTCACCCTTGGCGCCCGTCAGCGCTTCCTTGGTCGCATTCAGATCCTTTTGGGTGCCGGCAATGTCGCCGGAAAGGGATCCGAACTTGGCGTTCGATTCCTGCTGCAGGCTGTTGACCTGCTGCGCGCTAGCCTTCTGGGCGATGGCCGCATTAAGCTGGTGAACCGCTTGTTGTTGCTGCTTTTCAATATTGGCGGCGAGCGCCTTGGCGCGGGACAGTTCCTGCTGAGTCAAGCCCAGCTTCTCCGCCGTCACTTCAAACTGCCCGCGCAGTTGGGCGTATCGCTCGTCGCTCGAATCCATTCTTCGAGTCAACAGGTTCAATTGGTCGGTTTGCGTCTGGCTGATCTTGGTCAGCTCCTGCCATGTGTAATATCCGAAGCAGATATTCGCAGCCAAAATGACGCCCAGAGCAACCACGACCCAGCGCAGGGCGTTACCTCGAGGGGGAAGGGCCGCCACTGGAGGTTGCTGCATGTAAACATATTGCGGCCCAGGTCCGGAACTCAGCGAAGGCTCCGATCCCGCGGCCAGCGGCGCGGAGGCTTGCGACGCCCCTGGCGCGGGTGGATTAGGGGCCGCGGTGGAGGCGGCATTGGCATGCCCTCCTCCAAAACTCACGGTGGCGGAAAATGGGAAGCCGGGCTGGCCTGCTGGCGGAGGCGTGCCGCTCGGAGGGGTGCTACCTGCCGGAGCAGCGGGCACGGCGCGCGACCTCGTCCTCTCCGCTTCATCAATCTTTGGATCGTTCAAGCCGAACATGGCATTAGCCGGATTCGAATAATGTTTGCGGTCAGCCATCCCAGTGACCTCCTGATTTCAAGGAAAACCCTTCGAAGTAAGCCTTCCACAGCCTGCATTCAGTATACTGGTACGATGCTGGTTTCGGAAAAAAAGTTCATCGTCACCTACTACGAGGCTTTTGAGCCTTGAATAAACGCCTTCAAACCTCGATCACCCTTTCAGGCCGGAAGGTGCGTTTGGGCGAGAAGTCCATCATTATGGGCGTGCTCAATGTCACGCCGGACTCTTTTTCCGACGGCGGCCGCTACTTGAACCCGGCCAGCGCCGTCCGCCAGGGCCTGAGCCTGGCACGCGTGGGCGCGGATTGGATCGACATTGGCGGCGAATCCACTCGCCCTGGCGCGCTTTCGGTCACCGCGGCAGAAGAAATGCGCCGCGTCATCCCTGTCATTCGCGGCATTCGCGCCAAGTTGCCCGGTCTACCTATTTCCATCGACACGACCAAGGCTGAGGTCGCCGAAGAAGCGGTGCGCGCCGGAGCGAACATTCTGAACGATGTCAGCGGCCTTCGCTTTGATCCGGGAATTGGCCGCCTAGCGAGAACCTATCACGTCCCACTCATTCTGATGCACATGCGGGGGCGGCCAGAAACGATGCAAAGTAAACGATTTGTAAAATCGATCTGGCGATCCCTTGGTGAGGGACTGGCGGGGTCGGTTCGGCGGGCCCTGAGCCTCGGAGTGCACCGCTCCCAACTGATCATTGACCCGGGCCTGGGCTTTGGAAAGAGCCGGCGTCAGAACTTCGAGATTTTGGCTAACCTCCACCGGTTAAACCGATTCGGCTTGCCCATTCTGGCCGGGGCCTCGCGCAAGTCCTTCGTCCAAGCGGTGGCAACCGGAGAAGGCGTTGGCGGCCCGCCAGGCGAGAGCGATCTCTGGCCCCTGACCCGCCCGGCCAGCCCCAAGGGCCGCGCCAGCACAAGAAGCGAGGTGACACGCCGATCATCGAAAGTTGAAACCCTCGCCCGGTTGGACGCAGCCGATGCGGCGATGGCGACAGCCGCGATTCTGGCAGGCGCGCACATCATCCGCGTTCACAACGTCGCGGCGGTTCTCCCGGCAGTCCGGCTGGCCGATGCGCTGCTTGCCACGATGTGATTGCAATCTCGCTGCGAGTGTCGTCTCTGAAACAGGTGGACAATCCTGACACTGCTAGCCACGGCGAGCGCTTTTCCCGCCGTGGGCCTTTTCTGCGGAATGCAGAGCCCATCGCCGACGTGTGGATTTCCGCCTTCACGGGAATGACAGCACTCCGCACGACAACCGGTCTGGGCTTGCAGCCAATGGCCGCGCCACACTACGCTACGAGATCCCGTCCTGCCCGCTCAACGGCCCTGTGCCAATTGATGCTAGAATTTAAACGGATGCAGGAAAAACCAAAGCTTTTCGGCACCGACGGCGTCCGGGGCGTGGCGGGCCATTATCCATTGGACCGGGAGACCGTCTCCCGGCTGGGGTGGGCGCTCGCCACTTATCTCGCGCGTCAGAATCAATCCAGCCCGCTTCGTGTCGTGCTCGGCGAAGACACCCGAGAATCGAGCGCCGGGATTGCCCAATCCCTTGGCTCGGGCCTGGCCACGGGCGGCGCGCAAGCCGTGCATGTCGGGGTCATCACCACGCCGGGCATTGCATTTCTGACCCGCCATCACCCGTTCAGCGCCGGCGTGATGATTTCCGCATCGCATAATCCTTACGAGGATAACGGCATCAAGGTGCTGGCGAGTGAGGGCGTGAAATTGCCGGAGGCTGCGGAACTGGAAATCGAGGACCATCTGGCGAGGGCTCCATCGAAGATCGGAGCATGGAAGGAAGAATCTCCTGAAACGGCGCGGCACCTGGTGGACGATTATCTCGATTTCCTGCAAAGCCTCGCTCCGGGCCGCGCCCAACTCAGCCCCCTCCGCATGGTGATGGACTTGGCCAATGGCGCTGCCTGCCGCGTGGCCCCCGCGATCCTGCGCCGACTGGGCATCGAAGTACGCATTCTGAATGACCAGCCGAACGGACGGAACATTAACATGAATTGCGGCTCGCTCTATCCGGAGGCCATGGCTCGGGAAACTCGCGCCTTTCACGCGAGCCTTGGGGTGGCCTTCGATGGTGACGCGGACCGCGCCATCTTTGCCGGACCCACCGGGCGCATCTACGACGGCGACTACGTCCTGTTCGCCATGGCGCCATTTCTGAAGGCCCAGCAGTCGCTGCAGGGCGACGCCGTGGTCGGCACGTTGATGACCAATCTCGGCCTGGAGATCGCCCTGCGCGCACAAGGCATCGGGCTGCGGCGAACTCCGGTGGGAGATAAGTTCGTGCTGGAGGAGATGCAAAGGTCCGGTATCAACCTGGGCGGAGAGCCTTCCGGCCACATCATTTTTTCCGACCTTTCACTCGCGGGAGACGGCCTGATCACGATGATCGAAGTGTTGCGGATGCTCGCGGAGACCGGCCGAAACTTGGACGAGCTGGCAGGCGGGCTGCGGCAATTTCCGCAGGTCATCCGCAACGTACGCGTCAGGCAGAAGCCGCCACTCGAATCGCTTCCCGGCGTCTCCGTGGCGCTCGAAGCCTGCCGGTCGGATTTTGAAGATCGCGGGCGCGTGATCCTCCGCTACTCGGGCACGGAGCCGGTGGCGAGAATCATGGTGGAGGGCGACGACGCCGATCGAGTCAATCATCACGCCGCACAAATCGCGGGAGCCATCGAAGCGGAGGTGGGCGCTCATTAGGCCGCATGACGCGCCTGTCCAATTGGCACTATACACCACGACTGAGAAGGTGTGAGCAAATTTGGCTGTAGCGGCGGTCTATGAC
>JBOGKI010000145.1:0-9109 GCA_050745605.1 Terriglobia bacterium
CTCTATTTCCCACAACCTCTTCGCGTGCCGGTCCAGAAACTTCAGCCAATTCACAATGCGCAGGGAGAGCGGGTAAGGCTCCCAGCCAGGCGGTTGCCCCCGTGGATTGGAGTCAATCCAGTTCAATACGACGGTCAGCGCGGAGAGAAGAAGCGGCTCATCCTCAGGCGAGGTCAGATCCAGGTTGATGTAGTCGAAGTAGTGCAGGTGATAATCCCAAAGCCGGCCGAACCCGCTGCCGGACCAGGGAATTTCCTTGGAGCCGGCAAATCTCCGATTTAGAAACTGGAATTCGCGGGCCAGGATCATTCGCCGCGCACGCGCCGGCTGCCACTCCGGAAACTTCGGAGTGCTCGACGGCAGGCGCAGCGATAGTTCGGCGTTCCCCGGGCTGCTGACAGAGACCGATCCCCTGCCCGCTGCGATGGCTCTTCGCGCGGGCCTCATCACCCGGCGGCGGAGCCAGTGGCCCGCCTGACCAAAGCGCATATGGCGCGCGGTGCGCCAGTACAGTCCCAATTCGCCTGCCGTCACGCTGTCCCCACCTTGTCTGCACGGAGAGGCCAGGAAACTGCGCAGACAGCATCCCCTGGCGCGGAGCGGGCCTTTCGCGCCCGAACCATCAAGTACCATCCCAAACGCTTCGTCATCAGACGGCGCGCCCAAGGTGGAGCGAAACCTCTGCGACTCCAGCGCAAGTCGTAGGCTGTGACCGCGGGATCGATGGTCACGCCTTGAAATTGTCCGAACAGCGCCTTCACTTCATTACGGGTGAATGCCTGGGCGCCGGGCGACTGCATGTGCCGGGCCAGGAGGTCACGGAGCGACGAGCGTGGCCGTCCCGTCAGCAGTCCGAACCGCAAGTAAACCTGGAACGCGACGAGCGAAACACGGTGGTAGAGCATGGCGCGGCATTCGCCGCCGGGCTTGAGCACCCGGTGAATTTCGCTCAGCGCGCGCGACGCGCTGGAGATGTGATGGAGGACACCCCAGGCATAAGCCATATCGAAGCTGGATGCGGCGAAGGGCAGCGCCTCCGCATCCGCCTGAGCCAACGGCGAGGCAACGTGGTGAACCGCGGCGTTGCGCCGGGCCAAGGCGAGGGAGCGCAAGGAAAGATCAATCCCCGCGACGTGCGCTCCGGCTTTGCGGAAACGGGTGAAATCGGCACCCATGCCCACGCCAATCTCCAGTACCCGGCGGCCCTTCCAATTTTCGAATTGCGCCAGCTTCAGGATGCCGGGCTCGCGCCCGTAGCGCACCCGCGCGTGCTCGCGGAAGAATTCTGTCTCGGAAAGGGCGGGGCTGATTTCGCTCGATCCGCACGGGCAGGAATCCCAATAATCGCGAACAGCAATCGTTCGGGTATTCATGAGTTCATGGCACCGACCAAAATCTGCCGGGACGCTATCTGCAATCCGCGCCCGGTAGCCACGGATTCAAGAGCCGTCACAAACTGCGCAGCGATTTCATCCCAATCCGGGAATCGAGCCGCTTCCTTGAAGCCGCGAGCCACCAAATCACGTCGCAGGGCTGCGTTTTCCATGATCTGGGCCATCGCCCCCGCTACGCTCTCCGCGTGGAGCGGATCGAAGTAGAGCGCGGCGCCACCACAGATGCGCCGGGCGAAATCTCGGTCGCTCGTTAGAATGGGCAACTCGTAGCTCATGGCCTCAAGAAAAGTTCGGCTGAACGATTCAAGCAGCGTTGGCAGGAGCAGCGCGTCAGCCGAGGCAAAGATGCGAGGAAGCTCGGATCGCCGGACTGTGCCTAGACTTTGCACCCATTCTTCCAGCCCTTCCTGCCGGACCCGCTGCAGTAGTCGACACGCCCGTCGATGGTCCCCAGCATCAACGGTCAGCAGCAGGCGGGCGCGCCGGCCGGTTGATACCAGCCCTTTGATGGCTTCGACGCACACTTCAATATTTTTGTGGGGGTAGTAGCGCGCAAGGCAAAGGAAGGTAAAAGGATCTTCGGGCTTGCGGGCACGCGCCGCCTCGCCTGCATCAATCCGGGGCAGTCGGCCCGCGCCATTTGAAATCACCGCGACCCTCGAGGGCTCGACCGGATAGGCGTTCAGGAATTGCTCCCGCATTAATTCCGTCTCGACGGTCAGAAAAATATCTTCTGGAAGCCTCCGGAAATGCCAGCGCGCATAGCGGACGATGAGCCTCTCCCGCAGGGACAGTCCGCCGCAAGCTTCCGGTGATGGCGAGACAAAGAACGCATTGCGCAGCGAGATGAGAGCGGGTATTGGAAGGCGGCGCGGCGCGAAATTTCCCAAGCAGAGCAGGGCATCAGCATGTTCGGCGCGGCAGATCTCGGGAACCGTGCGGTGTAAGAAAAGGGCGCGGCGCAGCAATCCCCGCGGCTTCTCGAATTCCATGATCTTCAGATTTGGAGCGCCCATCGAGCCATACTCCGGCACTCGTGGCAGAATCGCCACGAACTCATGTTCCTGATGCGTGGCCAGCGCCGGCAGAAGTTCGGAGACAATTCCCTTCCCGCCGCCGGCCGTTAAACCTAATGCTTCAACCACAAACTTCATCGCTCACCCTTCACCGCAGCCAGCAGTCCGTCTGCACAAGCGCGGGCGGAATAAGGTGCGATCATCCGCCTGCAGTTGACGCTCATTTGGGCGCGGAGTTCTGGGTCCTCGATCAACCGCAATATCTTCGAGGCCAGTTCTTCAGCATTCCCCGGCTCTAACGCAAATCCTGTTTCGCCTTCCACGATCAAATCGTCCCAGGCTCCGGCCACACGGGAAACAATGGCGGGCACTCCGCAGGCAAAGGCTTCATTCACCACAAAGCCCCACGCATCGCTAAAGGTGGGAAGCACAAGCACGTCTGCCAGAGCATAGTAGAAAGGCATGCGCTCATAGGGCTGAGGACCAGCAAAATAGACTTGCTTGAGACCCTGGCGGTCGCAGAAAGTTTGCATGGATTCGAGTTCCGGGCCATTGCCGACAACCAACAGGCCGACGTCCAGTAGCTTTTGCGAGATGCTTCGGAAAGCTTCAAGCAACACATAGACACCCTTCTGGACAACAAGCCTGCCCGAATACAGAACCAAGCGCGCGGGCCAGCCACGTTTCATTTTTTCCCAGGCAGCGTCCACCTGCGCCGCCTCCCTCGCGAAGAAGTCGTTGTCTCCACCAAAGGGAGCAACGAATATCCGCTCTTCTCGCGCCCCAAGTTGTCTCACATAATCGGCTGTCGCTTTACCCGAGGCTGCGATGGCGTTGGCGCGCGAAACGATCGCGCGCTTCAGCCAATTCTTGAGCCTGCCAGGCGTACGCTGATCGCGCGCATTGCTTTCCAGCCACAACACAAATCGCCGCCGCCTCGCTTTGCACCAGAAAAAGCTGGTCCAAGCCGCGAAGCTGTCATAGCCGCCACAAATCACACTCTCAGGATCAGACCGTACCAACAGCGCGAGGGCCTTTGCGGCTGCGACCACGGATGCACACCGGCTGGTTACCTCAAGAGAGCGGGAAAGAAAGGTCGATTCAAAATGCATCGCCTCAAACTTCGGGGCCCAGTTTCGCCTTGGGTCGCCCGGGGCGATAAAGGCCACGCGAAACCGTCCGCCGCTGCGACGCGCCAGCCAGTTAAAGGTGGGAATGCGATACGGAGCAGGTATATTGGTCAGGGCGATCAAACCGGCTCCCCGATTCGTCGGATGCACGTTGAAACGTCCCAAATGTTGCCTCGATTATCTGGTCACTAGCAAACGCCCTGAGGCGCCACCGCGAGAAGTAGCCCCTGCGGATCGTACCCGTAAGTTGGCTGGCAAGAAGCGCGTGATAGCCCCTCTGCGAACTCCTTCAGAAACCGCGACGATCAACCAGAACAAAGCGAACCCAATTCCTCCAGGGGAAAGAAGATCGCTTTCAAACATGGAGTTCAGGACTCCGGCAACGAGCGCGCCAACGATAAACGGGGGAAGCGTCTGGTACCGAGGGGGAAGACTGTCTGGCGTGACCCGCATGATTCCACGGAAGGCGTAAAAGATGATTGTACAGAAGGCGACAAGCCCCGGCACCCCTAACTCTACGAGAACTCCAAGAAGTGTGTTGTGTGTGTTGAGTCCCTCAACAGTATCGAGCTTCAAGAACGGCACGTAATTCTGGTAGAAAGATAGCTCGCGCGACCTCACGCGAAGGTACGGCGGCAAGTCGGTCGACAAAATGGCCAGCGACTCTGTGCCATAACCGAAGCCAATTAGGGGATGTTCTTGAAATCTTGCGACCGATTCGTGCCACAGGATAAACCTGCCCGTGGCCGTCTCCCACGTTCCTTTGCGGCTCACGTAACGGCGGAAAACATCCGTCTCGGCGAATGGACCGTAGCAGAAGTATGCCCCGGCAATGCTAACGGCGAGCAGCGCTGCTAAGACTGGAACCTCCGCTGCCAAGCTACGCTTCCTTCTTAGGAGGAAGGTTGTGACAAGTCCTGCAATCAGGCATCCGATGGCGTTCCGAACTTGGGACGCAAGCAGGGAGCCAGACATAATGAAAACCAAGCCGCAGTAGGGCAAGCGTGCGAACCGCCGTGGGTGGTACCGCGCAGCCCACATGACAAGTGGGAGAACAATGCAGCCGGTCTCGCCGAGGGCGGAAGCGCTCCTGAACGAACTGGTGTAACGGCCACCCGCGAACACAAGCTCGGGTTGCGTGAAGGCCAAGAACGCGCCGACGACCAGGAACGCGCCTACGGCGGCAAGGAGCGCGTCCAATACAGCGAGGGAGCCGCCATCGACGACCGGCAACACTCTCGTGAGCGCATACAGACTGAAAGACCAAGCCACCAACGGAATTCCTCGCCCTATTGAGGCCGACGGATCAATCGAGTAAGTCCACGACACGCAAACCAGAAACACGATAGCCAGCCAGCCAATGTCAAATCCCTCGAGCCGCTTGACCCGTCCCGACGCCATCATGAATGCGCCGATCGCGCCCGCCAGCCCGATTGCAACGTACCGGCCAAGAGAAGCATGGACGCGCAAGGAGCCATCTACGGACCAGATCGAGATCGTGAGGCACGTCAAGGCCACTACCGCAAACGTGAACATCACCAAGCAAGCGTTCCACCTCCTGAGGGCCACGGCAGTTCCAAAAATGCTGAGGCACCCTACGCCGATGACGCAAGACCAGGATTGCCAAACGATAGCCCAGCACAGCACAGCGCAGACTGCCATGCAAACAAGCAACCGTACCACTTGCCTTTGATGGGCGTTGAACGTCAGTTTAGACCCCAGAAACACGTCGAGCTCCGGTGATCGCAAGGCCAGCCAGCATGGCAAACCAGGCAGCGTTGGCAGGGATGTGGAGATTGAAGTCCGCGAGGCTGTGAACCAGCAGACCCACGCAACCCACTGCTGCCCCCAGCCGAATCCAGTGATCCATCCAATCCGGCGAATCGGCCAGGTCCAGCGAGGCAGGCCCGGCGCGAAGGCGGCGGAACACTGCGACCAGAAAGGCTGCTAGCGCGACCAGCGCCAACAAGCCGCCCACGACTCCGGTCGCGGCGAGCACTTCCAGATAATCGTTGTGGGCATGTCCCCAGGTGAAGTCGCTCGGGAAGGTCAGATACGGTGTGAAAGCCGTTTCAAAACTGCCCAGCCCTGTGCCGGTGAGCCAATGATCTTTGAACATGTGCAGAGTGTCTCCGGCAATGGCCTCACGCTGGCCCAAAGTGGCTTCGGGACTCTGAGGCAGCCGGGCGACCGTTGCCAGGCGCGATGCGATGTCCGCAGGGGCGAGCCACAGGAAGAGCAGAACTGCGGCGCCGATGGAAAGAGCCGCGAGGATACGATGGCGGCGAGGCAGATGGTTCCGGGCGGCAAGGATCACCAAGAAAAGCAGTCCCTCGACCAGCAATGCGATCAACCCGCCTCGCGAGCCTGAGAGCATTACGGAAGTCAACCCCAACAGCACGGCGCCTAAGGGCCAGATGCGCCGCGCCAGGCTCCGATCGCTTTCGCGAATCCACCCATTCTTGGGCAAGGCAACGCCCTGCGCCAGCGCAAACGCGGCGGCCAGCGGGATCAGCATTTCCATCAAACCCGCGAAGTGGTTGTGGTTCACATAGGGGCCAAAGACCCAACCACCCCATCTTGGGCGCACTCGCCAATAGATCAGACCGTGGCTGGAAAAGAACTGCAGGATCGCGAACAGTGCCAGTGAAAACGTGTAGACTGACGCCAATAGTCCCAGCCCCGCCAGTTGTGCTCGCTGTGGTTCGAGTTGTGTCAGGCAACCTCGGCCGGCGTTAGGGTTGTCGCCTTCTCGAGCCATCAGCCAAGCGACGCGGGATTTATGGTGCTCGGGACGCTTCGTGCCAATCCCCCAAAGCTGTCCGGCCAGAAAGAAGATGGCGAAATCGGTCGCCAGCTTGAGAATTGCCTCCCAGGTCCCTGCCCGGTCTTCAGTGAGGTGCAAGGCGTATTGAGCGCCCGCGAAGACAAGAAACAGAATTCCAATTGAACAGAGCGGGGTCCAGACGATCCTGAGCGAACCCCTCCGCACGCTGCCCGCCGCCCACAGCGCGAAGGAGCACATTGAAGCCAAGCCGATCGTCCCCCAAGCCCAAGGCTCAACCGCTCCGAATGCCAGCGGCGCAAGAAAGAGAATGGCGAGGATCAAGCCTCTTGCGTCGGCAAAGAAGGGCCCGGCGGCGCGCGCTGAATTCTCAAGTGCTGTCGAATATTGTGCCGACGCGCGCTCACCGCCGGAAGCGTGCAGTGTCAGTTGCGAATTGGCTTGCAAAACCTCAGCCATGGTCTTTATCGCGCCGCACATTCACTGACGCCCGGCGCCGGCACGACTTGGCAGAATCGATGACGGGTCAGGCTGGATGGCGGACAAGCTTGCGCCCGGTATCGAACGAAGCGGTTCCAAGGCCACGGAACGAAACCAGAAAGTGCCGGAGATGTCGAAAGGAAAAGCGCGGCTGCGCGGACGCCAGACGGAAACCTTGACCAGACTTGTTTGCGGCCCGGTTGAAAACCTAACACTGACCCGGCGCCAAGGGTTAGTTCCAGTAACGGCAGGCGTGGAGACCGGAAGGCATGAGCTACAGAAGAGGTCCGCCACACGAAGCCGCGGGCCGCTGCGGGACGTGATGCCATCGGATCTGACTTGGGCGGTCAATATATAGGTCTGGCCCGGCTCGACCGGGACATACTGGTAAGCCGGCTCGTCGGCATTATTTCCCGGCGGCGTGAAATCAATTCGCAAGGACGATGTCTGCTGTGGGCCAACCCCATGTTCGCGGCCAACCATCACGTGCGGCGACGGCGGGAGGCGCCAGTCGAGGCCGGAGTTCAGCGGTACGCGCTCGAACCCGCCATTGAAAACCAGATTCCCATGTCGCGAAGCCAGCCCAGCCGTTTGCACCAAGCCCAATCGGCAAAGATCGCTCCACACAGCTTGGGCTTCCCCGCCCCGCCTGAGTTGCACAAGGTCATCGACAAATGGACTCACGTCTTGATAGGAGACTTTGCCCGCCACCGCCCGGTGTAGCCTCAAATTCTCCACCTCTTCGCGCCAGGCGCGGTAAGCGTCATCAAGCCGCCCCTCGACGGCCAAGGTGTTGACCCATTCCAAGCCAACTCTGAAATTCCGGTTTCCCTTTGCCACTTTGTTCCAAACGATCTCGTCATCCGGCATAACGCGCAGGCACAAGTGGAAAACGGACCGGCTGTAATCCGCATCCATTCCCAGCAGCCGTCTGAATTCTGTCAATGCGGCATCCGTGCGATTCAGCTCCAGGTCATAGTTCCCAATGATCCAATGCAGGCCGGGCGCCATGGGGTTGAGGGCTGCGGCGCGTGCAAAGGCATGGTCCGCACATGTGGCGTCGCCCGCCGCGGCGCAAGCTGAGGCTAGGTCCCGCCAGCAGGGGGCGGCGTTCGGCTCCATTTGCACGGCACGGCGGAGCAACTCGAGACCGCCTACATTGTCCGGACGATCCGTTGAATAAAAGCGGATCATTCCCAGCCGGTGGTAAAGCGTCGCTTGATCGGGGTCGAGCCTTAGACCCGCCTGGAGCCAGGCTGGGCGCAACGATTCGCCGAGAGTTTGCGAGCCGGCGCTGCGGAAGATTGCAAGCGCCAGAACCGTCGCCGGCAGACATACGGCAAAAAGAAAGAGGGCCGCTCTGCCTCTGCTCCTAAGACTGATCTCAATCGTTCTCGTGGAAAGCCACCGTCTCATGGATGGAAACATCCCGGCCACCGACTCTCAGAAACCAGGAATTGGAAACCCGGCTTCGAGAAAAGATGGAAGGGAAGAACAATCTATTTTAGATTGGAGCGTTCGGCGCGAAGTTCTCATTCGGCCCGCTTTCCTGGGGCAGTCGGGGAGAATGGCCATTGCTGCAGTTTCCGTTGCCCTGGCTCGTGCCGCCGCCGTTCCCGTCGCTATAATACGGATATCCATTGCGTCCGTACGACCGCCCGTAGTAGTAGTAGCCGTCCCGTCGCAGGTCTACCTTGTTCATCACCACGCCCAGAATTTTCCCTCCGGCGGAGTGAAGCATGCGGTACGTGCGCACCAACGCGCCTCGAACCGTCATGCCGTTCTCCACCACTAGAATGGTCCCGTCCACCAACCGGGACAAAATCGTCGCATCGGTCACCATGAGCGCGGGCGGTGAATCGATGACCATGTGATCGAAGCTCTGACGCAATTCATGGATCATTCGCTCCATGAAGGAAGAAGAGAGCAACTCGGCCGGATTCGGCGCCAATGGGCCAGCCGGCAAAACCCACAGGCTGGGCATCGGATCAAACCGGCGCAAAGCGTCCACCAGCGGGTGGGCCCCGGCCAGATAACTGCTCAGTCCCTTCTCATTGCTCATGCCGAAATGCCGGGCAATCCCGTGCTTCCGAAGGTCGCCATCCACAATCAGGACTCTGCCTCCGCGCTGGGCGAGCGCCAAAGCCAGATTCAGCGAGGTGCAACTCTTCCCTTCGTTCGGGTTGGGGCTGGTCACCAGCATCGTCTGCGGAGGACGCGAGGCGGTGGAAAGCAAAATCGAAGTGCGCAGCGCCCGGTAGGACTCCGCGAGCGCCGAGCCCGGCGCTTCCATCAGCACCATCT
>JBOGKI010000146.1:0-8966 GCA_050745605.1 Terriglobia bacterium
GCTCATGGACTTCGGAACATTTTTGAATCTTGGGAGTGCTCCCGCCGGCACCTATCAGACTCTCACCCTGACGCTGACCAACCCGCAGATGACGGTTCTCGATCTCAGCAAGACTCCGCCTGCTCCGCTTCAGATTCCGACGACGCTCAGCAGCTCCAACGTCAGCGTCGATCTCACCGCGCCACTGGTGGTCTCGAGTGGCGGAACGGTTGGTTTGAACCTTGACTTCAATCTTCTGAAGTCGATCCAGGTGAATGCGACCGGCCAGGTGACTGGCACCGTGAACCCGGACATCACCGCGGCCCCGTCCTCGGCGGCCACGTCACCGGACATCGAGGATGTCGCGGGAATCGTGCAGAGCGTTTCCACGCAAAGCGCCTCCGCCTTCGTTGGCAGCCTCACGATCAACAATGCCTCCGGGGGTCCTCTAACGGTTGACGTGCCGAGCGACTCCGTTATCAAGGGCGCTTCCGGCCTCAGTGCGATCCAGCCTGGAACGTTCGTCGAGATGAATGTGCAGTTGAGCGCTTCAGGCGCTGTGACCGCTAACGAGGTCGACGTGGAACTGGCGGACACCGGTCAGACTCGGGCGTTTGCCGGTTACATTGTGGCCGTGACGCGCGACACCAGCGGCAACGCCCAGCAATTTGTGATGATCGTACGCACTGAGTACCCATCTCCGGTTGCCAGCCTGAGCCTGCTGTCGATGGTCACGGTCAACGTTTCAGCTTCGACCCAGTTTGGCATGGCTTCGCAGAGCACGAACGTGGGCGGTCTGACGTACTCACAGGCCACCGTGGGCGCAGGCCAGGAAGTGGTGGTGCATGGGCCGCTTCCGCAGCCCTCCGCTGGCGGAAGCTCCGGCGCGGCGACGATGACGGCGTCGGCGGTCTTCCTCCGCCAGCAGTCGCTGCTAGGCACGTTCCAGAAGCTGCTTACCGGCTCGTCGGCAGACAATCTTCAGGGCGGCTTCACATTCGTTCCGTGCGAGCCCTTGATGCAGTCGCAGCCGATGCCGGTGTTCACGTTTGAACAAACCCAGTTCACCGGAGTCTCCGGCTTGAATCAGTTGTCGCCCACGGCGGAGACGGTCGTGAGAGGCCTGCTCTTCTACACTGCCCAGCCGCAGTCGATCAATGGCATCGCCGTTCAGCCGCCTACCATGCTTTTCGAGGCGAGTGGCGTCGAGCAGCTTCAATAGACCGGTTTGCTGCGCTCAAAGCAGGCAACGCGCCTGCCCTATGGAAAAGGCCTGCCGGAGAACTCCGGCAGGCCTGATTTTTTTCTGCCCGTTCTTATCCCTTCCCTGCCTTTTGCGGAGTCCGCTCGCGGTCATCCCGACCTGATCTCGGATCAAGCTGAAGTTCCGCCCGCCATTCCCGAGCGAGGTTGGAGGCGCCCACTCGCGGCTATCCAAGCTCCCCAACCGGAAAACAGATTTTGAGAGACTTGCCTTAACCGCCGCCTGGCGGCGTGGAGTCACGAAGACCATCGCTCAAACTCGACGGTAGTGGTACAGTTTGCCGTAGCGGCGCTGTCCTCCGCGTCTAAACTCATTACCATCAATAGCGGCGGCGGGGACACCGCCGCCAGGAAACCAAACCGGCCCACTGCCCCGCTGCCAACACGACTTGCTATTTGGTGGACCACCGGTTAGGATGGCTAGGATTTCTCTTTCTATCCATGTCAAAGAACAGTGATCCGACCTTCTGGCTGGTTATAGGTTTGGGCGCCGGACTGGTCACATTCTTCCGCGGATTCAAGGTTTATCGCGAGTATCGCGTCGTGGACGATACGCCGTTGATCCCGATTCGTAGCATGCCGATGGGACTGGTTAATATCCAGGGCAAGGCCTCGGGCGAAGAGCGGCTGACCAGCCCCGTGACCCGCACCCCTTGTTACTTCTACAAGGTGGTCATCGAGAAGTGGAAGCAGGAAAGCAATAAATCCGGCTGGGAACATTACCGGACCGATGCCGGCGCCGTTAAGTTTTACCTGGAGGACGCTTCAGGGAAGGTTCTGGTGGACTCGCAAAATGCCGAGTTTGACCTGCAGATGGCTTGCGAACGCGAGGTGAGGGGGGATGGAAGCCGGAGCACCTCCTTGCAGATGGGCGCCGCGCCGGATACGGAGCTGCTGAGTTACATCAGCCAGGCGGGAGCAAACCGCGTCACATCATTCATCGAGCGCCGGCTGGAGACCGCGGGACCGCTGCACAACGCGCAGCAAGAACAGATGAGGCAGCAACTGATGGGAGCGCTGAAGAATCCTCTTGGCAGCCCAGGCTTCGCGGCAGGAATGGGCGCCTTCATGGCCCCCATCCTCCAACAGAAATTGGCGGCGCACGAACCGTTGGCGGATCCCCAGCAGGAGCAGGCAAGGCAAGCCATGGCCGAGGCCTTCAAACATCCGATCGGCAGTCCGGAGTTCGCAGAGCAAGCGCGGCGCGCTCAGGCTCTGTTGCCGCCGGGCTCGGCAGAGGGCCAGCAGTTGACTGCGTGGATTGAGAAAATGGAGCAAGGCACCTCCCATCCGGAAGGATTTTTCCCGCCGGCCACAGGTCGGTTTCGCCTGAAGGAGTATTGCATTGTGGTGGGGCAGCAATATGACGTCGTCGGCACCTGCGCGGAAAACCCATCACCCCAAGATGAGCACGATCACAATCTGATGATGAAAGGCATTAACGAACCGACGTACCTGATTTCTGATAGGCCGCGCGGCAAAGTCGAAAGCCACCTTCGAAATCGCTCCTTGTTGATGGTGTTCGGCGGAGCAGGGCTCACCATTCTCTGCCTGGCGCTGCTGCTCGCCAGGTTCGGTCTATTCTAAACTGCGCATAAGGAGTCAAGCATGGGCATCGCGATCCTGGTGTTGATCGTTTTGATTTTGATTGGCGTGGCGGTCGTCCTCTACCTGGTCACCATTTACAACAGCCTGGTTCGGCTGAAGCATGACATCGACAAGGCCTGGGCGAACATTGACGTGCTGCTCAAGCAGCGCCACGACGAACTGCCCAAGCTCATCGACACCTGCAAGGGTTACATGCAGTATGAGCAGAAGACGTTCCAGGCAATCGTCGAGGCGCGCCATGCCTACCAGAACGCGACGACGGTGCAGGATAAAGCCCAAGCGGACAACATGGTGAGCGGCGCGCTGAAGAGTCTGTTTGCTGTTGCAGAGAACTATCCCGACTTGAAGGCCAACAACGACTTCATGCAATTGCAGGGCCGCATCACCGACCTCGAAGAGAAGATTGCCGATCGCCGGGAGTTCTATAACGACGACGTGAACACCTACAACATCCGCATCCAACAGGTGCCGGATGTCTTCATCGCTCGCTTGATGAATTACCAGCCCCATGATCTCTTCAAAGTGACAGAAGAAGACCGCAAGGATGTGGAAGTGAAGTTTTCCTAACGTGGATCATTCGTAAGCTGGGCACGGAGACCGGAGGTTCACGGTTTTAACCCAATACTGTTCGTTTAGTCTAGTGTACCCGCGAACCCAATTTCAGATGCGGCGTAGGGGCGGGCCTGGTGCCCGCCTGCGGGCGAACCCAAGGGTCGCCTTCGGCGGCAATGTTCGACATCGTGAAGTAGTCTGGCCTTGTGCCCGCCCGCGGGCGACCCCAAGGCCCGCCCCTACCCATAACTGAACAGCATTGGGTTTTAACCGTGCCGAACCATCGCTAATCCTCCCCTCCGGTCCACGTGGTGAGAAATTCAGGCTAAAGCCGGTCAGTGCCGGGGCGCTGCCCGGCCCTGTCCCTTCCGTGATTGTCTATTACCTCCTTGCCAACTGGCGGTGCGCGGAGTAGATTTGGAATCCCATGAACAATCGATTCAGGCTTTCCCAGGGTATCGTCGCGGCTGTTTTGGCCGGTCTCACGGCGCTGACTGCGGTGGCGCGAAATTCCCACTCGGCGGTTTCGAGTGTCCCGGCCGTATCGAAGAGAGCGGCAGGGCCAGTCCAGGTCATGCCCAAGGCGCTTCCGGCCGCAGCGACCGGGCGCGAGGCGGCTCCAGCATCCACATCGCCGGACATTCTTCAGTACATTTCGAGCGCCTGGGAAACGCTGACTCGATCCATGACTCAGTGCAAGAGCCTCAGCGATCAAAGGACACAGAAGAAGCCGGTACTTTATCTTGCAGCCGATGTCCAGGAACCCCAACCGCTGCGGGCGCTGCAGCAACGCTGCTCGGTTCAAGTCGCGCATTTGCCCATTGTGATTAGCAAGCCGGCGCTTCTAAGCCCCAGCAAAATCGATCCGCCCGGGTTGCTCTATCTGCCCCATCCTTATGTGGTGCCGGGCGGCATGTTCAATGAGATGTACGGGTGGGACAGCTACTTCATTCTGCGCGGGCTTCTCGAAGCGGGGAGAATCGATCTGGCGAAAGGCATGACCGAGAATTTCTTTTATGAAATCGAGCACTATGGCATGGTGCTGAATGCCAATCGAACTTATTTTCTTAGCCGCTCGCAGCCGCCGTTCCTCACGTCCATGGTTCTTGCCATCTACGATGCGGAAAAGCAGCAGGGCAAGGACGACAAGGATTTTCTGGCGGAAGCTTATCCCTACGCCGTGAAGACTTACGATCTTTGGACGCACGCACCGCACCTGGCGGGCGATACGGGCCTTTCGCGCTACTACGACTTTGAGGCTCTGCCGGCGCCGGAGGTCGCGGAGGATGGTTACCGCTATTACCGCGATGCCGCAGAGTATTTTCGCGAACATCCCCAACTTGCCCAGCGTGAGCTGATCATCGCCAAGACCGAACCGCCCGCCAGCCATTGGATTCAGCCGATCGTTACTTGGCAAATCTGCTCGGACGGTACTTCCGGAAGCGAACCCGCCCATTGCGATATTGTGGAGCAAGGCAGCCTGACCGCCCACTATTATCGCGGCGACCGCAGTATGCGGGAATCCGGCTTTGATGTCTCGTTCCGTTTCGGCCCCCTGAGCGCGGATACCGAGGACTACGCTGATCTTGGGCTCAACTGCCTGCTTTACAAAACCGAAATGGACCTTGCCCGCATCAGCGAAATCCTGGGACATGCGCCGGACGCGCAACCGTGGCGCAAGCGCGCCCAGGCTCGGCATAAGCTGGTAGACAAATATTTTTGGAACGCAGGCCGCGGCCTCTATTTTGATTACAACTTCAAGACCCGCACGCAGTCTTCCTATCTCTACGCCACCACGTTCTACCCCCTGTGGGTGGGTCTGGCAACTCCAGAGCAGGCGCAAGCTGTCGAGCGCAACCTTTCAACTTTCGACCTGGCCGGCGGAATCGTCATGAGCCGCGAGGAAACCAGCGGGCAATGGGATTATCCTTACGGCTGGGCGCCGCTGCAATTGATCGCCGTCGAAGGCTTGCGGCGCTACGGGTTCAACACCGATGCGGAGCGCGTTTCCACGCGGTTCATTTCCATGGTGACTGGAAATTTCCGTCGCGATGGAACCATCCGCGAAAAATATAACGTGGTAACGCGCTCGGACGAGACCAAAGTCCGGGTGGGCTACTCGCAGAACATGGTGGGTTTCGGCTGGACGAATGGCGTGTTCCTCACACTGCTGCACGAGTTGCCCAAGGAAGCCGCGGCAAAGCTGCGGCTGGAAGCGCAGCGTTGACCGGGGCGCGGCCCGCCGTAGCTCGTGGGAAGCTGGTAGCCGCGGCGAGCGTTTTTCTCGCCGTGGGCTTGCCTCAAGAAGCGGTCGAGGTAGCGCCGACCTGGTTTTTGGGTGTGCGGCTTTGATCTGTGGTCCACAGGGAGCGGGTTAGCCACCGTAGATCTATAGAGGCCGGTTCACATGGCTCTGGAAATGAAACCCGCCTGCGAAAAGTGCCAAACGCAACTGCCGCACGGCGCTGAGGCATTTATTTGCTCATACGAGTGCACGTTCTGCGCCCGTTGCGCGCAACAGATGTCCTACGTCTGCGCGAATTGTGGCGGCGAGCTTGTTCCGCGGCCTCGACGCAAGGAGCAATGATGAAATTCTCCCGACTGGCGCGGACTTTCAAGGTACATGGTCCGTAGAGCCGTGTCCTATGCCAAGTCATACACATGAGTTCTAAGAAATGGTGTATAATAGGCGCGTGAGCAGAACTAATGTTGAAATCGATGATACCTTAATTAGCCGGGCGCGCCGGATCACCCGGCTGAAAACCAAGCGTGCGATCATGCACAAAGCCCTTGAATTACTCGTACGATCCGAATCCCGCAAAGGCATTTTGCGCTACTACGGGCGCGGGATCTGGAAAGGTGATGTGAAGCTCACGCGGAGGAATCGTGTTTGATCCTGGTGGATAGCTCCGTCTGGATCGACTTCTTCAGCTCATCTCCGGGCCGCGCTGGTGAGGAACTCCGCCACATGATTGCAGAAGCGGAGCCATTCGTACTGACAGGCATCATCGTAACCGAAGTTCTGCAGGGTCTCACGCGCAACGTCGAGCAGGTGGAGTATTTCTTGTCCATGTGGGACATGATCCAGCCGCATGGATTTGAGACCTATCGCCATGCTGCAGCAATCTTCCGGCTGGGCCGCGAAAAGGGCTTCAGTCTGCCCATGATTGACACCTTGATTGCGGCGATCGCATTGGAGCACGGCACCTCAATTTTCACTCTCGACAAGGACTTCGCACGCATTGCCCGCTTGACGGGGTTGGATTTGTATCGCACCCCCTAAGAAAAAGGCCACGGTTCGGACGGCGCGGAACCTGGCTCCCCGCTGTCCTAACCGCCAGCACGTAACAGGGCCAGCCCCAGCGACCCGATATAATGTTTGAAGGTTCGGACGCGGTGGCACGTCAGAGACCGGTCACTTCGATGAAGAGATCCAGTCACCGTGATCTGTGGTGAAGGTTAGGATTCATGCCGCGAGAGATGGCCGCAGTTTCCAAGTGGCAGCGCACCCCTCCACAGGAAGGTCTCGGCCTCCGGAAGAAAGCTGAAAGGAGAATCACATGGAACCAAGACTGAACATACTCGCCGTGGCTCAAGGCGCGATGAACGCTATGCTGGGTCTGGGGAAGTACCTGGCTGGCTGCGGATTGGACCACTCGCTGCTAGACCTGATCACGCTGCGCGCGTCGCAGATCAACGGCTGCGCCTATTGCATTGATATGCACTCCAAAGATCTGCGGGCAGCCGGCGAAACCGGGCAGCGGCTCTATTTGCTGGACGCCTGGCGTGAGTCGCCTTTTTACTCGGAACGCGAACGGGCGGCGCTTGCCTGGGCGGAGGCGGTGACATTGGTCACGGAGGGCCATGTTCCGGACGAAGTGTACGAGGAGGCGAAGAAGCAATTCAACGAGGCCGAGTTGGTGAATCTGACACTCGCCATCGTGGCAATCAACGGCTGGAACCGCCTCAACATTGCGTTCCGCACGGTCCCGGGAACTTACCAGCCGAAGTCCGCTCCTGCGTCGGTAGCCGGAGCGGGGCGATGAAAACTGCGGCGACCGCGTTCCAGATGCTCATCCGGCTGCTCGGATTGATTTTGATCATTCTCGGAATACTCTTCTGGACCGGTCACGATCTGACGCTGATTGCGCTTCACATCATCATCGGGCTCGTTTTCGTGCTCTTGCTCTGGATACAGGCTTTATTGGCGGCGCGGTTCAAAGTGAGCATGGGGCTGGTGGGCGTCGAGATTTTGTGGGGTATTGTCGTCCTGGTTCTGGGAATGACGCAGGCGCGACTGCTTGCGGGCAGCATGCACTGGGTGATTCAGCTCCTGCATCTGCTGGTCGGTATTGGGGCTATCGGTTTCGCTGAAAGTGTGGGGGGCCGAATAAAACACGTGGCGGTGCGTCCCTCGGTAGGCAACATAAAATAGTGCTGCAAACCGCACGTCGCACGGGTAGCCACGGCAAGAACTTTTCTTGCCGTGGGTTCTTCGTTGAACGGAGGAAAAGCCGCGGCATTCCCTGCGTGCCGTGGCTACCCCTTATCGACAACGGAACGCAGACCGCCGTTTGGAGTATGTGAGCTGCATCGCGCCCGGAACTTGCCCTGGCTATTCGTTCCGAGATCGCCAATATCCGGGCCGGCGGCGGCCGGGGGCCAGGACCTCAATTGATCTTGTCGTATCGCGGTATGCCACGAAATAGGGAAACCGCCGCAGTGGAAGTCGCCGGACCCCTCCCTCGAAGGAAGGCCCCCGTTCCGGGGCCGTCCGAATGGCGTGGATAGCATCTTCCAGCTCACCGACGAAAACCTCGGCTGCCTGTGAGCTTCGCTTCCCATACCAAGCCGCCGACGCTTCGGCCTCGGCGAGGGCTGCGGGACGGTTTTCGAATCAAGTTCTGCCATACGGTGCTGAAGTTCGCGCTGCCACTGCGTTTCGGCATCCTCGTCAACCTCGGTGTCGAGACTTTCGAGGAGTGAATCCACAAGAGCAGCCCGCGCTTCAGCCGGAAGCGCTAAGGCTTCCTTGAGAACTTCTGTCGCCTCGCGGCTCATTTAGGGATTATAACTCTGGCCCGGGCCTAAAGGGGAAGTTTCGTTTTTGTGACGCGAGCTAGCGCAGACTTTCAGGTCCGCGATTTCTGGGGCTCGCGTGCCACGAGCCGGTAGCGCAGCGCGGCCGAGCGGCCGCAACCCCAAGCGCCTGTCATGCCGGAGTGCCGTCATCCTCGCGAAAGCGCGAATCCCACGCGTCGCTTCGCCTACTTGCTGCCAGGACGAAACGCTTTGAAAAGCCTGGTCAGCGGGTCGTAGTAGTCGTCAACCACGCGCTCCTTCAGAGGGATAATGGCGTTGTCGGTGATGGTTATATTTTCCGGGCATACCTTGGTGCAGCACTTGGTGATGTTGCAAAAGCCGATACCCTGGGTTTTGCGCAGCTCCGTCAACCGGTCCTCTGTGTCCAACGGATGCATTTCCAGCGCCGCGACACAGACAAAAAAGCGCGGGCCGACGAACTGGTCATGCTGGTGATGCTCGCGCAGCACATGGCACACATC
>JBOGKI010000147.1:0-8948 GCA_050745605.1 Terriglobia bacterium
CATGCGGGCAAGCGCCTTAATGGTTTGGCGATGGATGGATTGTGCAGTTACGGTTTCTTTTCCGACCGTAGCCGCCAGCACCTTGCGGTACAAAGCCTCGCCTAGCGGTTTGCGGCCCAAGCGGATTAAGACGCTGCCTTGCAACAGCACCCAGAGCTGATTATCCGGATATTCGTGGCCAAGCTGTTGGAACAGACCCAGCGCTTCGTCCCACTGCGCTTCAGTGCGGCGCGTGTAGTCCTTGGCCAAATAAAACTGGGCTTCGGGCCGTGTGAAGTCGGCTTTCTCCGCCGCGGTTTGAAGCTGCTGGAGGCCGAGCACGCGGTTGCCGCCGGGCAGTGCAATAAGAAACCGTAGCATCTTGATGATGGTGGGAAGAGTGTCCACAAAATAGTTGTAGATTCCGAGTCCCAGATCAGCATCGGTGAGGTTGGGGTCCATCTTCACCGCCCTGAGCAGCAGGACGCGCATTTTTTTGCCGGCTCGGGCGGTGGGCAGGTCACGGTCATGCAGGCCCTGGAAACGGGCTTCCAGCGCGTAGGCCATGCCTTCGTTCAGGTAGGCGCGGGGAAGGTCCTGGTGATTTTGCACCATCACCTTCGATTTGCGGATGGTCTGCTGGACAAGGCTCTCGAAATGAGAGTCAAATGGGGTCGAGTCCATGTAGACCACGTCGAAGACGTCGGGATCGACCAGATTGGCTGAAAGGTAATAAATCTTCCACCAGTTGGCGTCCGCATCCAACAGGAAGCCGACCGGCGAATTCGGAGCTTGCGTTTCCAGTTGTTTGAAAACCAGGATGGCTCCGTCCGGATTGCCATCCATTAAAAGATAAAGGCCGTGATGAGCGTCCCGGTTCTGAGCTTGAGTGAGGCCGGAGGCGTCCTGGGTCGGCCGGGCGATCAGGCCTAGGGGTGTGAGCAGCAGTGCCAACAAGCACCAACAAATTCGGTTGGTTAATCGCAAGTTTTGGACCTTTTTCCAGAAAGTAGACCATTGCAAGTCTGACTCATCCTAATTGTACGATGCGTGGGGAGGTTCCGTGGGTGCGAAAACTTGGAAGGTGACGCGGATCCGTTCTTTGGATCCGCGCTAGGAGTTGGCATTCCCGCGCCGGCGGGAATTCCCGTCTGCCTCGACGGCCGTCGATTTCTTCGAGGGGGACAAAAAACGCCGATGGATGGTGGCAAGGAATTCAACCATCACAAAACACTCTAGGGCAAAGGGCGGGAAGCCGAAAAATCCCGGTGCGGGCATTGCGAAGATCTTCCAGTTCTGGAGAATCGGGAAAACGTAGACCCAGCGTGCGTGCGCCCAGTAGTTCCAGAATTCCCACAAAACGCCGCAAATTAACCCTGAGGCTAAGAAACTATAAAGCCATTGCACGTCCCCGGATTCCCACTCACGCAGCAAGGAACGGCCCCGCAGAAGATAGTTCAGGGGATCCAACAACAGCACGAAGCCAATCCAAACCAGCCCGAACAGGTAAGCTCCCAGGCGTGGCGGGATGGCAACCGGAAGGATCAAGCAGACGGCGCCGATGACGATGTAAAACGCCATCGTCGTTTGGTGGGTAGGCCTCCGCCGTGGCGCTTTCTTCTGAAACAAGCCGGCCACGCTCAGAAAATCCGCGGTCTCGAAGATGGCGGGCCAAATGGTGGCGAATGACCACACGTAACCCAGGTCACTTAACAGCCAGCTATGCGGTAGGCCGACATATGCCCAGTTTTTCAGCCGCAGGTTATAGGCTTCGAAAATCAGCCAGAACGGTACCGACCAGAAAGCCAGCGTCAGGAACTTCCTGGGTCTGGTTTGGAGAAGGGAAGCACCTCGGATGGTGAACACCAGGGAATCCATCAGCAGGATGTAACCCGTCCAGACCAACGGAGTGAAGTAAATGGTGACCCAGTGGGCCTGAAGGTAGAGCAGGACCTCTGAAAGCGTGATGATGACAAGCCCTACCTTCCCCGCAATCGGCAGGAGGTGGCTGGGTCGCGTGCGGAGATATGACCTGAAAAGGAAGATCACGACCGCGAAAAGGAGCAACACGCCGAAGATGGGATGGTTCTGATCCATGGCAATTTAAGTGATGACCCGCCAGAATATCCGGAGGCGGCTTTCAGTGTAAACCCTGAGACCGGAAATTTCTGAAGGGGAAGCACGTGACGGGAATGGTACTCAAACGTGTAGTTGATAACAGTCCAATGAGCCGGAATATTTTGATGCAAAGCGCCTATTTATGCGGTCGCGGCGCCCTGGCCTTCCTTGTTTGAATGATTTTGATGATGTATCATGTTAGGGCGTGAGCCGGGGAATTAGCGAGAAGGAGATTGGAAATGGCAGAGGTCAAGGCGGGACTTCAGGACGTGGTGATTGCGACGTCGCAAATCTGTTCGATCGATGGGCAGCGTGGAAAGTTGATGTATCGGGGTTATGACATTCATGACCTCGCGAGCCATTCGACCTTCGAAGAAGTGGTTTACCTCCTCTGGTATGGCCGCCTTCCCAAGCGCGCAGAATTGGATGATTTGAAGAAGCAGGTTATCGAAAATCGCCAGATTGCGCCGGAGATTCTTGACCTGCTCCGGCGGTTGCCCCCGCCTCAACACCCTATGGAGACCCTGCGCACGGTGGTTTCCGCGCTATCGCTCTATGACCCGGAAGCTGAGGACATGTCAGAAGAGGCGAACCGCCGCAAGGCCCTGCGCCTGACCGGGCAGATGGGCACTCTGGTGGCGGCCTTCGGCCGGGTGCGCGAAGGAAAGGACCCTATTCCGCCGGACTCCAAGCTCAATCACGCCGCGAATTTCCTTTACATGCTAAAGGGCGAAGCGCCGCATGCGGATGACGCCCGATGGTTCGATATCGCGCTGATCCTGCATGCTGACCACAGTTACAACGCCTCCACTTTTGCCGCCCGGGTGACGGCCTCCACGCTGTCCGATATGCACTCTGCCGTCACCTCGGCGATCGGGACGCTAAAGGGCCCGCTGCACGGAGGCGCCAACGAGCAGGTGATGCGAATGCTGCTCGAGATTCAAAATGTGGATAGGGTCGATTCGCACATCCATGAGCTCCTTGCTCAAAAGAAGAAGATTATGGGCTTTGGGCACCGCGTTTATCATACCGAAGACCCCAGGGCGACGGTGCTGCGCAAGATGTCCCAAGAATTGGGACGGAGGACGGGACAGCCGAAGTGGTTTGAGATGTCCAAGCAGATTGAAGACCTGATGATTCGCGAAAAGAAGATCAACGCCAATGTGGACTTCTACTCTGCGTCCGCATATTACGTTCTGGGCATTCCGGTGGACTTGTACCCGCTGGTGTTTGCGGCGAGCCGGATTTCAGGCTGGGCAGCGCACGTTTTGGAGCAGTATGCGAACAACAAGCTGATTCGGCCTTTGGCGGAGTACACTGGCCCGTCCAATCTCCGTTACGTTCCCATCGATCAGCGCTGACCTCTGCGGAATGAGGGGCGCTGTTCACCTGGCGCCAGCGGGCGAGACGCCCGCGCTACGGCATCCCGCCGGGCGCGCCCAGCCTGCGCGTTTAGCTCTGATCTCTGCGATCGCCGAACCGCCCGTTTCCGCCCGCCCGCTTGCCCAGACCTGCTAAAATGGAATTATTGAGAGCATTGCCCCGAGGGGTCTCATGGAGAAAAACGATTGGAAGATGGACGTGCTTCTTCCCGGAAGCTGGCGGGGGGCTACGACGGTTCTACTTTCGAATGGAAGCCGCCACGCGGTTGTGGATACGGGCATGCCGCACGAAGCTCATCAAGTGATGGACGCGCTCGAACGCCACGGCCTGCATCCCGACGACGTGGATTTCGTCCTATGCACCCATTTTCACGTCGATCACGTCCTCAATAATTCTCTCTTTCCCAAGAGCACGATTATCGGAAGCCAGGAATCCTACGACTGGTGCTGTTCCCTCTATTCGGACCTTCGCGACGAGCAAGATTGGGAAAAGCTCGTATTGAAGTATTATCCTCAGACTTTCGATTACGATCGTGCCCGCGAGCTCATGGTCAGACTCCGGCAATTCGCCCTGAGATGGTGGGATCCCAAATGCCTGGGCGCAATTTCGCAGTATCGATGGGTGGAAAAGCACGCCCTAGCGGAGGGCATCGAGTCCGTGATGACCGGCGGGCACGTGCCCGGCCACGTCTCGCTGCGCGTTGCTTCGAACGGAGCCACAGCGGTTGTTGCCGGAGACGCTCTGCTGACCCGCGCCGAGGATCAGCCGGTCCTCACCATGATTGCCCACAACCGGGAGCAGATGGCAGCGGACCGGGAGTATATCCTTTCGCTGGGGGGGCTTGTCGTACCCGGACACGACATCGCGTTCCAAAGCGACCACCCTGACCCCGAGCCGGGTTTATAATTCCATTAAGACATCATCAGGTGGCACAATCCCGAACGTAGCAATGTTGCCGTTGGGGGCGGCTTGCTTTCGCCGCTGCCATGCGGCTCTTATGGGTGCCACAAAAATAATTTATGTCCGAGCATGAAAAAAAGAAATAATATACTTGACAGTATATTATACGAAGAGTAATACTTCCCTTAGCTTTCATAAGTTTCCGAGAATCGTTGCAGGAGGAGAGTTGGGATGGCATACCCGGAAGGAGTTAGCCCGAGCATTCGCGGTCCTGACTACAGGGAGTCGCTACCATGCCCAGAAAGGTATTGGTAATTGAAGACGAACCCGCAATACGAAACACCCTTTACGTCCTTCTGGCTGCCCTGAAATGCGAGGGCGATGTTGCCTACAGCGGTCAGCAGGCCCTTGCCATGATCAGCCGTGAGTCCTTTGACGCTGTCCTGCTGGATGTCCGCTGTGCTGACCCTCCCGCCGAGCAAGTTCTCTCCAAAATCATCGAAATTCGGCCTAACCTGATGGGGCGTGTCCTGGTTATCACCGGTGAGTTTTCTGACCCGGTCGTCTTGGAGATGCTGACCAGGAACAGCGTTCCGTCAATTCCTCAAGCCCGGCTGGTCCAGGATCTCTGGGGCCGCCTTCGCACTTTGTTTGGACAGTTACAATCCAGCAAAGTCGTTCAGTGAAAGGACCCCCGCCGAGACCGGTCTGGTCCCTGACGCCGAGCTGCGACGCGCCACTACTTCGGACGCTGGGTATAATTCCTCAAATCCAGGGTCTGGATGTATTGGGCGAGCGCCTCCTGCCAGGGTCGGGGCAGTTTGATGCTCGCCGCCTGCAGGGCGTCCATGGCCATGACCGAATATTTCAGCCTCACCGCGCGCCGCCCCATCTTGGCGGAAGGCTTTCCAACCACCCTCGCAGGGTCAAGACCGGCCAGCTCTGCTGCCTTCCGAGCCAATTCCAGCCGGTCGCAAGCGCCGCGGTTCGCGAGGTGGTAGAGACCCAGGTTACCGGCCTCGATCACCTCCAGAATCTTCGCGGCGGCGTCCAGCGTGTAAGCGGCATTGCCCATCTGGTCTGCAGCCACCACATATTCCTGGCCCGTTTGGATCCTCTGTAATCCCTTCGTAATGAAGTTCAGCTTTCCTGGCCCGAACATGACGCAAAGCCGGAAAACCCACCAGCGGTCGAGAGCCCGAGTGGCTTCTTCACCCCGTAGTTTGGTGCGGCCATAAACCGTGGGTGGAGCGGTGGGGTCCGTTTCCTGGTATGGCGTTTTCTTTTTGCCGTCGAAGACGGCATCGCTCGAAATGTAGGCCACGCCGGCGCCAATTCGCTTCGCCGCCTGGGCGACATTCCGCGTACCGTGAAAGTTCACCTGGAAAGCCTTAGCGGGTTCAGCCTCGCAGACGTCGGGGTCCGGGATGGCAGCGGCATGGATGACGACATCGGGGCGGAGATGCCCGATCACTTCCTCGACCCGCGCTGCGTCGGTGATGTCCACATCCTGCCGCGTGAGGGGAAAAACCGTGTGTTGGCGCCGGCACGCCTGAACCAGCCCGTGTCCGAAGAGTCCCTGTGCGCCCGTAATCGCGATTTTCATCATTCTCCTGTTTCGATCTCGGGGGTCTGCTGAGGATTACCCGTTATAGTGACACGAACGTTGCAGCGGCAGTCGGAGTTTACCCTGGCAGGGACCGCCGGTCTTCCGGCGCTCATCGAGCGCCGCTACAGAGAAAGCTGTCGCCACGGTTGGTAATCCTCATTAGCCTCGATTATTCGTAAGCTTAGCACGGAGACCGGAAGGGCACGGTTTTAACCGTGCCCTTCCCGTCCTCCAGCAGGAGTTCGTGAATGGTCCAGGTTAGGGATGTTGCGCGCCGTTCTGCTGGAGTTGTTGGACGTATTCACGGAAGGTCCGGGTGATGGTTGCGGCAATTTGATCCGGGGTCATGCCGTGCGCGTAGATTTTGGTGTGAGGTCCCAGGGGCGGCGGCGGTTCGTCCTTTTTCAGCTTCTTGTCGAGGATATCCGCGCGCCACAGCCATGCCTTGGTCACCCAATCCACGACGGTGACGGATAACACCTGAGGTTGTTTCTTGTTCGGCGCTTGTTTTTTCGGAAGACCGTTGCGCCAGACAAAGTGCGTGTCCTCCGGGCGGGCGTTGGATGTCATTTCCAGGTCCACGCCTTCCGGGTCGGTCGAGACATGATAGCGCTCCCAAGCGCGCAGGTCCTCCGTCACCCAACGGTCCAGTTCGTTCGGCATGGGCGCCACATAAATCAGCTTTCCGGTCAGCAGCTTATTCGGCTGGGGTTGGCTTTGCTGCTGGCCGAACCCGCAGCCGGCGCTCAGGATCAAAGCGATTGCGGCCCATCGTAATCTTCCCGTCATCGAACCCTCCCCGAAGTTAACGATTGAGTTACCGGAACCCGTGCGGACAAAGCGCCGGCAAGAGGCTCGCGTTGATTTTGGCTGCTCCGTCCCGTAAGCTACCATCATGCGGTTTAACCACGAGAATGTTCAAGCGAGGTATGCGAATGAATCAGGATTCCCTCTTCGATTTTCCGCCGCCCCCTTCCCCGGATCTGAGCGAATGGCCAGGGCAGGCGATCGGTCTGTCCAACACCATCACTCGAACCAAGGGGCGCACGGCAGTTCACAACAAAACGGTGGATGCAACACCCGGCCTTCTCGAACGACTTCTGAAAAGCGCCAACGATCACATGAAGACGGCCGGAGGCGGCGCCGCAACGAGAAGCCATGATGTGATGATCCACGGCATTCGCGTCAGGGCGCTCACCAACAGTGCTCACCTGCACGATTTCTGGACCGACAATTGGCACAGCCTGGATGACTGGCAACGCTTGACCGGCCAGCCGCCGCCCTCCGAACCCCAGGTGACGGTCTACGCTTTTCACGGCGTCAAGAACGAGCCGGAAGCGGCTTATTACAGCCGGTCCACCCATACCATCCTCTTCTTCAATACGTCCTACTACGGGCAGTTGAAAAGCTGGGTTCTGGGCGCTGCCGGCCGCATCCTGGCGGCTGAGTATGGCATCCACTCCATTCACGGCGCCTGCGTGGAAAAGAGCGGAAAGGGCGTCCTCTACATCGCGCCCACCGGCACGGGCAAGTCCACCAGTTCCTACGGCCTCATGACCCATCCCGGTACCCGCTTCCATTCCGATGATTGGGTCTACGTGCGGTACGCCTACGCGACGCGCGCCGGTGAACGGGTCTCCATCTTGAACGCCGAAGGGACGGGCGGGTCCACGGCGCGAGGTTACGAGGTTTACCGCTGGATCGAACAGCACGCGAGCGATGCGGAAGCCAAACTCCAGGCTCGCTCGCTCGACAACCGCCAGAAGACGCTGCGGCTGGGTGATCTGGATCTTTCCAAACCGCTCAAGGCTTATGCCTACACTTCCGAGAAGGTCTTTTACCTGCGGACCAACCTCGCGGAAAACTTCCCGATCTCGGCGTTTGAAATTCTGGCCTCCAAGGAGGAAAATGTCCCTAACGTTTCATCCGCCTTTCTCAGCCGGCATTCCCAGACGATTAGCCAAATGATCCACGACATTCGCGACGTGGAGCGGAAGGAGGGCCTCGGCGCTCTCGCGACCCGGTCAGACGCTGATCTCCAACAACTCTGCGGGCGGCTCATCGCTTTCGACAATGCGCGATCCATGCTCGATATCGGCAAGGTTCTGCCGCGCCACCGCGTTTACGGGAACCCGCTGGAGCCCTTGCGCCTGGCCGCGGTCATGCTCCTGAAGCGCGACGCCGGAGATCCGACCGTGCTCAACCACGTCAAGCTCGAAGCCTTCATGGAGCGGCTGCTGATCGGCGAAACGCCCGAAAAGAAACGGGAAACCGCCTACAATGCCTATCGCGCCGTGGATGACAAGGCCGAACGGGCTTTCATCGAGGGCCTGGAAAAGCAGGCCACCCCGGATCGTCCGCTCTATGCACGATTCGCGGAATCCAGCAGCGCGCCGCAATCGCTCGGGGAGGAATTTGAGCTCTTCCGCATTATGTACCATGCCGCGCGCACCTTCGACCTCAACACTATCTTACAGAAAGATCCCGAAGTGAAGGACAAACGCGAGGCCGTCAGCCGCACGCTCAGCATCATTGCGCGAACCATCGACGAGGAGCCGAAGGGAATTCACCTGACGATTGATAATTACCGGGATTATATTCGCCCCGTGTCGCAATCCCAGCGGGCAAAGTGACGAAGCCTTCAGCCGTCAGCGCGTAGCGCAGCGTCACGGTGGTGAACAATGGACGTGAGGCCTTGCCCGCCCGGGAGAAGAAGTCGTTTGACCTCCTGCTCTGCGATCTCCAGATGCCGGAAATGGATGGCTTTGAGACAACGTCCATCCTGCGCGCCAAGGAAAGCTCAGCGGGAGCGCATTTGCCCATCATCGCCATCATCGCCCATGCTATGAAGGGTGATAAAGAGAAGTGTCTCGAAGCCGCAATGGACGGCTACGTCTCAAAGGCCATCAACCCGGAAGAGGTCTTCGAGCAGATTGACCGGCTGGCAGTACCCCAGTGC
>JBOGKI010000148.1:0-8943 GCA_050745605.1 Terriglobia bacterium
GCCAAGTGCAGGATTCCCGATTTCTGACGAGCGCCTTCTCGGTTCGAGCGAACGAATTTCCAGCACTGTTCCAGCACTCCCCACACCGGCTTCCAGTATTGCGCCGTCGATTCCATGACGACTTCCTCGATCTCTTGCTCGAGCAGCCACTCGGCCAGCACTCGCAACTGGGCGGGATTGCTGCCAAACTGGCGCCGCTCGAATTTATACTCGCCGTCCACCTCCACGTCGGAGACGACTACGGCCAGCATCCTCTTATGAACATCAATTCCTGCTATTCTGTAAGGCATCGGCTTCTCCTTCTGGCGGGAGCGGAGAGCGTGCCTTCCGTTACCTCAAGCAGGGTCACAGGCTATCGCCGCTCCCACCGAGGGAGACAACAACGCCCAATTATTCGCTCAACACGCACGCTCCGGATCAGACAGCGAAACGGCCTCGACGGCTCCACTGCGCATTCGACCTCGCCGCTCCTAGCCGCTACTATCTTAACTCGGAGTCATTTTCATAACCTTTCGCGGGCCAATGGCCCTAAAGGACAGCGAAGAATCTCTGCGGGCTCAGGGCAGGCTCCGCGAGGCATCTGCTTGTCGTATTGAAAGGGAAGAGCTTAGATTCTTCGCGGAGTTTATCCTGAGCCAAATACTGAGATCCTTCGCTGCGCTCAGGATGACGGGCGAAGGGCTCAGCATGACATGCCGGACGCCTGTGCCACCAATTTCGGTAACGCGACACTAGCTAAAGGCAGTGAACATTCAGCGATTCGCATTTGGCGACCGTGGCCTCAACCGTATGGTTTTTACTGATCGTCGAAGGTTGACTGCCGATTGCTGATTTTCTGACACCTGACACCTGGCACCTTGAAATGAGGTGAAAGAATGGGCGCACTTTTACAGGATTTGAAATTCGGCCTGCGCATGTTGGCCAAGAATCCGGGCTTCACGGCGGTGGCGCTTCTGACGCTAGCGATTGGCATCGGAGCGAACACCGTCATCTTCAGCATGATCAACGGGTTGTTGCTGCATCCCGCCGGGATCGCCGACCGGGCGCATCTTTTTGCCATCCGCGTGAAGTACGACAAGCTGAATCTGAAGAGCATCGCAATTTCCGCTCCAGATTTCGGGGACATCCTGAAGAGCAAACAGGTCTTTTCTTCGGCGGCGGCCGAGCATGAGGAGAGCTTCAATTACCGCGCCGCGGATAGGCCCGTCCGGCTGCTCGCTGCCGAGGTTTCCTGGCAATGGTTTGACGCGTTCGGCGCCCGGCCGGTGCTGGGCAGGCTGTTCCTGCCAGAGGAAGATCAGCCGCACAACAATCACAACGTCATTCTGGCATACCAGACGTGGCAAGGACTCTTCGGTGGCGACCCCGCCGTTGTCGGGAAGCCGATTTTGTTAAATCGCGAGTCATACCGGATTGTGGGAGTGATGCCGCCAGATTTCGATTGGCCGCGGCGAGCTCAAATCTGGATGCCGCTGGCACTAGCGCCTGGCGAGTTTTCCCCGAACAATTACTTCAACGAGAGCTATTTTGTCGTCGCGAGATCCAAGCCGCAGGTGTCACAAGCCCAGGCGGAAGCTTTAGTCCATTTGTTGACGCAACGCCTGATTGAAGTGGCTGCGCGTCAGTTTGGATCCAGTTATCCCAAAGACTCCGGCTGGGGCATGTTCGCTCTGCCGTTTACAGAGTATGCCGCCGGAGACTTGCGGACGCCGATGCTCATCCTGCTGGGCGCCGTGGGATTTGTGCTGCTCATCGCCTGCTCCAACATTGCGGGATTGATCCTGGCGAGGTCTTCGGCACGCGCCAAGGAATTTGCGATTCGCGTAGCTTTGGGGGCGCAGCGGCGCGATCTTTTCCGGCAAATGTTGATTGAAGGACTTCTGCTAACGAGCGGCGGCGCCATTCTCGGCTTGGCCGCGGCGTATGGCGGCGTCGGAGTTTTGCCCAAGCTGGCTCCCGCATCGCTGTCCAACGGTGTGGCCATGCAGGTTGATGGTCACGTGCTGCTGTTCACCGCGGCTTTAGCGATCCTGGCGGGAATTTTCCTGGGCGTGATTCCGCTGGGAAGACTTTTCAGCACGCAGCAATATGCCGTACTGAAAGAAGAGGGAAGGGCGGTCACCTCCGGACTTGGCCGCGTGCGCCTGCGCGAGGTCTTGGTTGGGGGGCAGGTGGCCCTGGCCCTCGTTCTGCTGGTGGGTGCGGGATTGCTTCTGAAGAGTCTCACTCACATGGCGAAAGTCGATCCGGGATTCGATCCGCGCGGGGTGATGACTGCTTCTGTCCAGCTCCCGGAAAACCAGTACAACAACGATGAGAAGCAGGCTGCGTTTTATCGGGCTGTGGCTCAAAGGCTGGCGAGCCTTCCCGGCGTTTCTTCCGCAGCTTTCACGGTGGCGCTACCGTTCAGTGGATTTACTCCCTCTTCGTCGTTCTCGATCGAGGGCCGCGTGCTCGCTCCCGGCGACCCCGGGCCTCATAGCGATCTGGACTGGGTCACGCCCGGATATTTTCAGGCGATGCGGATACCGTTGCTCAAAGGCCGGTTGTTCACTGACCAGGACCGGAGGGGTACGCAACCCGTGGTGGTGATTGATGAGAACCTTGCCCGCCGCTATTGGCCGAATCTCGATCCTATCGGGCAGCGCCTTCGCCGCGGATCGCGCTCAACCTGGGCGACGGTTGTCGGTGTGGTCGGGCACATTGACCGCTCGGCGCTGGTCGGCGATTCCGGGAAGGGTGTCTGCTATTATCCAATGCTTCAGCAGCCCATCCCGGAGGCATTCCTGATTGTCAAAACCAACACCGGCCCGGCGCGCATGGGCAGATCCATCCAGGCGGCCGTTGCCGCGGTCGATCCCGCAGAACCCGTTGCCGGCCTGAAGACTATGGAACAGTACGTGGCCGGCTCTCTCGGCCCGCAGCGCATTGAGGTAACGCTGCTGGGTATATTTTCCGGCCTTGCGCTCTTCCTTGCGGCCATTGGGCTTTACGGCGTGATCAGTTATAGCGTGGCCCAACGCACCCAGGAAATCGGCATTCGCATGGCGCTCGGCGCCCAGAGATGGCAGGTGTGGCGCCTGGTGGTCGGGCAGGGAATGCGGCTGGCATTGGTGGGAGTGCTGATCGGGGCCTTGGTGGCTTCCCAGCTCACCCGCCTCCTTACCAGCGAGCTCTTTGGAGTGAAGGCTTTTGATCCCGCGACCTTCGCCTTGATGAGCGTGGTCCTGCTGGCTGTTGCCCTGCTCGCCTCCTACGTCCCGGCCCGGCGGGCGGCCCGGGTGGACCCGATTGTGGCGCTGAGGCACGAATGATGAGAGACAAGTGACAAGTGGCAAGTGGCAGGTGAAGAGTAAGAAGGTGAGAATTAATTGCCAAAGGCTGTTGTAGCGGCGCTCGGAGCCTGCCCTGGAAGGGAGCGCCAAATCGATTGAAAACGCGAGAGCGGCGGTCATAGACCGCCGCTACATCCAAATTTGCTCACCCCTTCTCACTCTTCACTTGCCACTCGTCACTCGTCTCTGCCTTGGGGCGGCAAAGGAGAAATGGTCCCCGACACATTAGAAAAAGCCTCCTCCGGAGTTGAAGCCAATGCCGCCACCGGACGTGCATTTTTGCAAGCCTGGCTGGCCTGCGCCGCGTTCTACTTCCCCATCTTTTGGATTTCGACTTCGCTGGTGCGATCCGCGCGCGGATTAGTCCGGCTGGTGTTCTTTGGCGGGCGCTTGACCGGCGCGCGGCTTAGTCCGTTCTCGGCGTACTTAATTGTCGGTTTCCCGCGAAATCCGGGAAACGCTCACCCGCAGTGGGCCTATCCGAACTCCGCCTGGATGGTTCTTGTGGTGGTGCTGGTGGCGGTCTTACTGGTCATGCTGGTGGCAAAACAACACCGCCTGCTGGACGGTCTGGCGCTGGGTACGCTAGGCAATACGGCCCTCGTGATGGAGTTGTCCCCGCGCGTGTTGGCGAGCCGGCACTTCCCGGGAGTTTGGCCCACTTTCAGCGCGGTGGTCTATATTGCGGTTCTTGCGATTGGTTTGCGATGGATGATCACCGGATGGCCGGCGAGCGAGAGCTTGCGGAGCTATCACGGACGGGTCACGATTCTGGCGAGCGTATTTGTTCTGCTGCCGCTCTTGCTGTTTTGTGGGCTTCGCTTCTCTTCGGGCTTCTTCGTTTCCTGGTTGGAGGTCCTGGTGACTCCGGCGGCCATTGGCGCGGTCGTGGTGAGCCTATGGCCAGTCCGCAAGCCGCGCGAGCCGCGGCGCAACGGCTGGAAATCATTCAGTTTCGGCCTGGTAGCAACCTGCCTGATGATTTTCGGCATCCAGCAAGGCGCGCGCGCCATCGATAACGCCCGGACCGCTGCCATCCACCAGATCATGGCCGCTTACCCGCCGGTTGATCCGAACGCTCCGTATCCCAAGCTCTTTTTTCAGAAGGGTGTGAACTTCACGGTGGAAGGGCCGGACGGATATTCGTCCGCCGGGGGCCGCCATATTTTGGAGAGCCTTCCTCAATACGGGGTGAACGCTGTCGCGCTGGTGCCCTATGGATTCACCCGGCGCGGCCGTTCGCCCACCGTCGGTTTTGGAGGTTGGGAGCGCGATGACCAGATGCGCGTGGCGGCGAGAGTGGCTCACGCTCGCGGCATGAAGGTGATGCTGAAGCCGGCGATGTGGGACGCCATCAGCTTGCAGTTCCAATCGCCTGAAGAGCGGCACATCTGGTTTGAACAATACCAGACGTTTCTGGAGCATTACGCGCGCCTGGCGACGGAAATCCATGCGGATATCTTTTGCATCGGCGGAGAGTTTACGCACCTTTCGCAGTATGACGCCCAGTGGCGGCCGCTGATTGCTCAAGTTCGGGAAATCTATCCGGGGCCGCTGGTTTACGCCGCAAACTTCGGGCAGGAATTTGAGACCGTTAAGTTTTGGGATGCGCTGGATTACATCGGCTTGCAGGAATACTACCCGCTTCCGGATGACCTGGATGCGAGCTCGGTAATGGAAGAGGTGGAATCGGTTCAGCAGAGATTCGGCAAGCCGGTGATCTTCACCGAAGTGGGTTTTAGCAGCGTAAAAGGCACGAACCGCGCGCCGTGGGATGATTCCGGTTCGCAAAAGATTGATCTCGGCCTTCAGGTCTCGTGCTACCAAGCGATTTTTCGCGTGTTCTACGCCAAGCCGTGGTTCGAGGGCATGTACTGGTGGAGAATCGGCAGCGACGGCGACGGTGGCCCGCAGAACAGCTCCTTTACCCCCTGGGACAAGCCTGCCATGAATGTGGTGAAGCGGTGGTACACAGAAGGCGGGCGGTGAAGATCGATCCAGTGGTGGCGTTGAGAAACGAGTGACGAGAAGAAGCGATCAGCGATCAGCGGTCAGCATTCAGCAAAAGCACCGGAAGCCTCGCCGCTCGCTACGGACGGGGCCCGCTGAGTGCTGACGGCTGACGGCTGATGGCTGTTTTTCCGACACGCGCCAATTCATGGGCGAAGCGTGCTAACCCTCCGTTCTCCTCGAAGTCTAATCTACTGAAACGCTGATTTGAACCCTATGCGGCTGCGAGCGGGACGAGCTTGCGCCAGAGTCAGTAGCGAGGGCGTCTGGCGAGACAGTCCGAAGAGCAAATTTTACGGAACAAATAGAACACGGAGAGCGTAATCAGCTATGGATGGGGCTTGGCTCGCTGGGATGACACAAGCTTGGAGCGGAAATGAGTAATTACCCGGAGGGAAGCAATGGAATCGAATAGCAATGCTCTGATCCAGATGCAGGAAGTGAAGAAGGTTTTCTACACTGAGGAAGTTGAAACTCATGCGCTCGCCGGGATTCACCTGGAAATCAAGAAAGGCGAATTTGTCTCCATCGCCGGGCCTTCCGGCTGTGGCAAATCGACACTGCTTTCTATCATGGGGCTGCTGGACACTCCCACTGATGGCAAATACACGCTGAACGCCAGGCCGGTGGAAGATCTTGATCTGGGTGACCGCGCCCGGATTCGCAACCGCGAGGTGGGATTCATCTTTCAGAGCTTTAACCTGATTGGCGATCTGAATGTCTACGAGAATGTCGAACTTCCGCTCACTTACCGCGGCATGGGCTCAGCCGAGCGCAAGCAACGCGTCCTGGAGGCGCTGGCCCGCGTCGCCATGTCCCATCGCACGCGGCACTATCCGTCTCAGCTTTCCGGCGGACAGCAACAGCGCGTCGCCGTGGCTCGAGCCCTGGTGGGCAGCCCGGCTATCCTGCTGGCCGATGAGCCGACCGGAAATCTTGACTCCAAAAACGGCGAGGCCGTGATGGAGCTTCTCAGAGAACTGCACCGTGAAGGAGCAACCATCTGCATGGTGACGCACGATCAGCGATTCTCCCAGTACGCCCAGCGGACTGTGCGTCTCTTTGACGGACGGATCGTGGATGAGAGCTTTGAAGCCGAGCAAGCGGAGCTCGCCAAACAATAGTTTCGAGAGACAAGAGACCAAACCACGCGCTTGACTGACACCGTGAATTGACGGCACCTCGACCCGGGGGCCACAGATCTCCTTTACCCCTTCGCCGCAACCATCTGATTCATTTCGTCGTAGCTGATCGAGGCCTGCTTGATCGTTTCGTAGGTCCCTTTCTCCAGAAGCTCTTGCGCGACCCTCCGGAACGTGCCCATTGCTGCGCGCATCGGTCCGGAACCCAAGCTCACCCGTCTTACACCCATCTTTTCAAGCTCACCCGTAGGCAGCGTACTCGGTCCGGCAAGAATATTGATGGGACCGTTGATGCCTCGAACCAGAGCGGTGATGGTTTCACGGTCGGCGACGCCGGGAACAAAGAGGCAATCGGCGCCGGCTTCACGGTAAGCGTTGGCGCGGCTGATCGCCAGCCCCAAGCGCTCCGCCGGGTCACCCACTGCCAGCAGAAACACATCGGTACGGGCGTTGATCACCAGAGGAATTCCGGCGGCGTCAGCTACGGCGCGGACTGCCCGGACTTTTTCCACATGCCGGCTGAGGGGGACCAGCACCTCCTCCTTTCCGTCGTGGCTCGAATCCTCCAGGTTCATTCCTACCGCCCCGCTCTCCAGCACCAGCGTCGCAGTTTGCGCCGCTGCTTCGGGGGCGTCGCCATAGCCCGCTTCCACATCCGCGGTCACGGGTACGGAAACCGCTTCGACGATGCGCCGGACCGCCGCCAGCATTTCTTGGCGCGGAATGTGCTGGCCATCCGCATAGCCGAGGGCGTTGGCAATTCCCGCGCTTGTCGTGGCGACGGCGAGGAAGCCCAATTGTTCAACAATGCGGGCACTGGCCGCGTCCCAAGCATTGGCCAGAAGCAAAATGCGAGGCCCTTGATGGAGTTTCAGCAAATGCCGGGCTTTCGATTTCAACTGTTCGTGGTCCATGGTTCTCGACCTCCGCTGCTTGATACGAACGCGGGAAGTGGAGGTTACGATCTCGTGGTAGCGGCGGTGGGAGTTAACCTTGGCAGGGACCGCCAGTCTGGACGGCGCTCGCAGAGCGCCGCTACAGCGCGATGTAACCAAACTTACAGCGTTCGCAAGACTCTTCTGGGCGCAGCGAGCAGCGCCCCTACATCCTCTCCACCTGCGAATCGTAACATAGCGTGGCCCTGCGGCGGGAACTGTGTACAATGTGCGAGTGCCTCCTCGGATCGAGGCTCAGCGGGTTAAGGCTTTATGGTATTCAACGCCAGCAGGATTGAAAAAGGGAGTTGCTGCACATGAAGGCTTTGAGAACGTTTCTCTTGTGTGTGTGCCTCATCTGTTTCCTGGCGGGATTATGCAATGCTCAATCATTTCGTCCGCCCGCGGTTCCGCTGGCCACCTCCGATCCTTACTTCAGCATCTGGTCTTTTGGCAACCGGCTGACGGATGATTCGACACGCCATTGGACCGGAGTTGAACAATCGCTGGAAAGCATGGTGCGAGTGGATGGCAAGCCTTACCGCGTCATGGGCGCGGAGCCGCGTGAGATTCGAGCCATGACCCAGGTTAGTCTCCGGGTCTTGCCGACGCGGACGCTTTACGATTTCCACGCCGCCGGGGTGAGGGTGAGCCTGACCTTCATGACCCCCTTGCTTGCTGATGACCTCGACGTCCTTTCCCGGCCGGTCACTTATCTGACCTGGGAGGTTCAAGCCACGGACGGCAAGTCCCATTCCGTCTCCATCTATTTCGCCAGCAGCGCGGAACTGGTGGTGAACACGACGGATGAGCAAGTGGTGTGGTCCCGGCCGCATGTGCGCGGGCTTACGGCACTGCGCATGGGGACCGAGAGCCAGCCGGTCTTGAAGAAATCGGGAGACAACGTGAGGATCGATTGGGGCTATCTTTACGTGGCCGCGCCCCGCCATCCCAGGGTTCACAGGGTGGTGGCTGGCGCTGGAGCCGCGCGCCAGGCGTTCGCCAGCCGCGGCGCGCTCCCCGCCAAGGATGATTTGCAAATGCCACGCGCCGCCCGCGACCACGCGCCAGTGATGGCCTTCACGTTTGATCTGAAGCGAGTGGGTGCGCGCCCAGTAAGCCGGCACTTGATTCTTGCCTATGATGAAATCTATTCCATTGAATATTTCCACCAGCGCCTTCGGCCCTACTGGCGGCGCAACGGCGCTGATGCCGCCGATTTGCTGCGGAAGGCGGAGTACGGCTACGGCCCGCTCGAAACCAAGTGCAAAGCTTTCGACCAGGAATTGGAAGCGGATCTTGCTCGGGTGGGAGGTCCGAGGTACGCGCAACTGGCGGAGCTCGCTTACCGTCAGAGCCTTGCCGCTCAAAAGTTGGTGGCGGGCCCGAAGGGCGAGCCGTTTTTCTTCCCCAAGGAGAATTTCAGCAACGGCTGCATCGGAACCGTGGACGTTATTTATCCCACGTCGCCCCTTCTGCTTCTGCTGAATCCGGCGCTGTTGAAGGCCTCGCTGCTTCCGC
>JBOGKI010000149.1:0-8939 GCA_050745605.1 Terriglobia bacterium
GTCCACTCCTTGCAAGGTGCGGGTCACGGAAGCCGCATCCAGCAGGTCGCCCGGCACTACCTCGCAGGCCTCGGCGCGTGGATCAAACGGCAGGTGAGTAGAATCTCGCACCAGGGCGCGGAAGGGAATCTTCCGGGCGATCAGCTCTTGCGCGATGTTGGACCCCAGATAGCCGGTTGCGCCCGTAAGAAGAATCATCGGACTCCGTCCCTTCGCAGCAAAGCGGCCGGCTTTGGTCCGGCCCCGGCCCGCCGCGGCCGCGAATCAGGCGTGGCCGTGCTACTGAATGAGGTAAGCGACAGCCAGACCCAGGTGCCCAGCCATCATCATCCAATACATATGCCGCCAGCCGGGGTGATTTTCGCCCTCCGTCACCAGGCGCAAGGGGTCACGATGGACCAGGTAAATCACGTAAGCGCCCCAGACCAGCAGCGCCGCACTGAGGACAAGAATAGCAGTGGCATTGCCACTCAGAATCTTCAGCCAGACGCCTGCGGCCATCAGCAGCCAGGGAAGAACAAACGACGGACTGACGATTTTGGCGCTGGTCGCCGCTCCGTACTTCACCGGCAGCGTGGAAACACCGGCAGCGCGGTCGCCTTCGATATCCGCGAAATCCTTGGTGGTGGTGGCGCCCAGCAAAAACACAAAATAGATGAAGCCAATGTACCACGGCTCGACCGAATGCAGCACCGTAGCAATGGCCGCCCATCCCGCTACTTTCAACAGCTCGCCGCGAATCGTCGCAATCGTGAGATTCGACGCAATGAAGTGGCGCTTCAGCCGCAACGGTGGCGCCGAATAAGCTACAGTGGCAAGCGCGGCGGCAAGATAAATGACAAAGGTCTGGCGATTCACCGCCGCCACCAGGATCATCGCCACAAGATACGCAACGCCGGTGAACACCCAGGCTTCGTGGCGGGAAATCTGGCCTGCCGGCAAGGGCCGGTGTGGTTTGTTGATGCGGTCGCTTTCCAGGTCGCAGATTTGGTTGAGGCCATTCGATGCGGCGTTGAGCACGGCCGCAGCGAGCATGGCCAGAATAATGTGTCGCACGTTCAAGAGGGCATGAGACGCGCCGTAACCAATCAACGCGCCGGAGAAAATTCCGACCATGGGTGGAACCAGCGTGAAAGGCCGGGAGAATCTCCAGTAGGTGCTCATCAAAGCCATGTGCGGGATTTTCGGCGTTCTCGGCGAGCGTGGCAAGCGATTTCGGAGGGATTGCTGCCCGGCAAGGCTCAGTCGAAATGGCGAGTCTTCGTAACCATGGCGAACGGAACCTTGGCCGCGGCGCTCCGGCCGCGATCCCATGCAGTGGATTGCCAGTTATCCATGACCTTCTGTGGAGGGATCCAGGGCGGCAGCGGCATGAGGGTTCGCTCCGAAAGACCGTGCAGGTAAGGCTCGTAATAACGGCGGATGCGGCCGAGCTTCTCCTCGGCATCAGGCGCTTGCAGCAGCTTGAGGCTGGAGCCCGCAAGCAGCTCCCGGACACGCTCAAAGCCGGCGGAGGGCAAACGGTCCGCGGCGTTCTGCCGGGGCGGCTCGCGAACGATAAGAGAAAGGTCTACCACGGCATGGCGGGACATGGCGAAGGTCATGCGCGCCTGCCACCGCAACGGGCCTTCGGCGGAAGCCATAATCAGGGCGCACGTATCCAGAATCGTGGCCAGTGCCGCGAGCCACGATTGGTTGCTGTGTTGGGAGCGCCAAAAACAAAGCGTGGGGTAGGAGAGATGGCTCTCCATCAGTTGCGCGGACCAGGTTTCCCAATCCCGCAAGTATTGCTCCAGGGCCACGGAATCCGCGCCGTAGTCGTGGCGCCGCAGCAGCTCGGTGGCCGTGGGTGGAGAACCGGCGCGGGCATCCAGCAGGGAAATGTTGGTCTCGCGTTGTGAAAAGGCTGCGTAAAGCACCGGCAGGTAGGCGATGACAATGGCAATCACGCCAAAGCCGGTTCCTGCCTCCAACACCGTGATCAGCCGGGCAGCGCCCGTGCCCGGCACGACGTCACCCATGCCCAGCGTGAAGAACGTGGTGCCGCTAAGATAGAGGTCGGTGAGGAAGCTCCGAGGCTGATTTCCCATCAGCGCCGAGCCGGCTGCCCAATGCAGCATGGCGAAGCCCAGCATCAGCACACCGCCCCACAACACAAACAACGCCAGCACCGACAGCGGCCCGTAGAAACTCAGGAGTGTCTCTCGGGTTTTACTTCCCGAGCGCAGCCTTCTGCTGGCCGCGCGCACGGGACGCCAGGTGCCGCGATAGAACCACTGCGCCAGCCGGAACACCTGAGTCACACGCCGGGGCAGGATGATGGTTTCAAACGCATCCCACAGTACGCCCGCAATCAAAGCCAGTCCGATGAAGCCCACAAAAATGTTCAAGAATTCCTCACTTCGCTACGCCAGCCGACGGCGGCGCCGCTGCTTGACCGTGCGACTCGGTGGTAGCCAGCACGAATTTGTATTTCAATTCGTCGTGGGCTCTGTATTTCCCAGGAAAAAGCCCACGGCGAAAAAAACGCTCGCCGTAGCTGCCGCTGCCAGGATTGCCCGCCTATTTCAAAGACACTCCACTAAACCATCTCCTCGTCCACGTAGCACCACATCCAGCTTTCGCCGGGCTCCGCGGACTGCATGATGGCGTGCTGCGTCGCATGGAAGTGCTTCGTGGCATGTTTATTTTTCGAGGAATCACAGCAACCCACGTGGCCGCAGGTCAGGCACATTCGTAGGTGAACCCACGAGTCGCCCGATTTCATGCATTCTTCACACCCCTGGCTGCGGGGCTTGACGTTGTGAATCTGGTCGAGATGCGCGCATTGGCTTTTCATAAATTCCTCTCCTTGCCTATCTTCACAGCGGCCCTAGGGAACCAGGATGATTTTCCCATAAGAGCCGGGTTGCATCACGGCTTCGTGGGCGCGAGGAGCCTCGGCCAGCGGGATTTTCTGCCCGATCACGGGCCGGAGCGTGCCATTTTCAAGTCCGGCAACGAGCGCGGCGTGAATGCTCGCCAGCTCCCGTTCGTTGACGTTGAACAGTGTCATGCCCAGGATGGCGGCATCCCGTCCCATCGTCGCCCGTGGATCAATCTCAACCGTGCCCCGGCTGCCGATCACCACCACCCGGCCGAACTTGGCGAGCACTCCCAGATCCTTGCCGAGGTTGACGTTGGCCAGCATCTCCAGAATCAAATCGAACCCTTGTCCCCCGCTGAGGCGCATCGCCTCGGCCAGGTAATCCGGTTGGCGATGGTCGATCACGTGCTGGGCGCCGTGCTTCGTCACCAGCTTCAGCCCACGTTCTGTGCCGGCCGAGCCGATGACGGTCATGCCATGTGCCCGCGCCAGTTGTACCGCAGCGATGCCCACGCCGCCGCTCGCCCCGTGCACCAGAACCGTTTCCCCGGGCTGCGCCTGGGCACGATGAAACAGCGCGCGGTAAGCCGTGGCATAGGGGACGCCCAGCGCCGCGCCTTGCTCGAAGCTGGCCTGATCCGGCAACCGGTGCACTTGCGCAACTGCGCACAAAGCCAATTCGGCATAAGCGCCGCTCAGCGTCCCCGCCGTGTAGACACGGTCTCCGGTCTTGAAGCCCGTTACCTCCGGTCCCACTGCTTCAATGGTTCCGGCCGCGTCTGCTCCAGGCGTGTAAGGAAGCGCCGGTTTCACCGCATAACCGCCGGCGCGGACGTAGGTGTCCACTGGATTCACGCCCACCGCCTTCACCCTCACTAGCACCTGTCCGGCCGCGGGCTTCGGGTCTTGAACTTCCTCAAGGCGCATCACCTGCGGAGCGCCGACTTCATGAACTCGAATAGCTCGCATGATTCACTCCCTTTCAAAAATGCAATCCCACGCTCGCCAGCTTCGGCATCTCCTCGGTGGGGACACCCTCGCGATAGCGAATCAGCCGTCCCGAGGTCGAAGGAATCCGCTCGCCGGGCAGAATGATCCCAACCAGATTCAGCGGGTCCGCTGGAGAAATAGTGACGATCTCGCCCGCCGGCTGACTCTTCCGCGAGACGCGAAGCGATTCCACGGCCAGCGGCAAAGCAAACTGCACTCCGATGAATCCATCCACAAACCGCCCGCCGCGCACTTCGCCGCGATCCTCAAACCGCCTCAACGTCACCAGCAACTCTCTCCACTTCGGCCAGTATGGCTCGCGGCCAAGCAACTCCCGGAAAACTACGCCGTAGCGCCGCAGCAACAGCCGCGCGACGGCTTCAACCGGTTGACTTGGCTCGGCTAACGATCCCGAAAAGAGGAGTGACCATCGACCCGTGCTGTGCCGGGGCCGATGATCGCGGCCGCGTCCTTGTCCGGCACGGCGTTTCGGATCAATGAGGGCGCGAAGATTGTCGAACCCGTCCGCGGTCAGCAGGCCCGCCGTCACCAATTCCCACAATTCGTTCTCAACTTCCGACTTCAACCGCCCGGTTCCTCGCACAATGTCTGGGAAAAACGATGCGCCGTGAGTTTTCAGGAAGTCCAGCGCCCGGCGCGCTCCTGTGCTCAACGCCACATCTTCCACGGCTTCTGGCGCCCTGCGACGGCAAAGCCATTCCGAGTCTTCACGCACGAAGAAGGTGATGGGACAGACGCTGGTGGGCAGGACTCGCCGATGGGCCGAGGGGAGCCCGGACGGTTCAAGCGAGGCTTCACCGTCAGCCGCCGCGATGGTGGCGGGATGCGGCGAAAACCTTCCCCATCCCACGGCGCCCGTCAGGCAAAGCTGGTCCAGCGCCTTCGCATCGTACCCTGCCACACGTCGCGCCAGTATTTGCGGCTCCCAGGCGTTGGCGGCTGCTTCAAATCCCTGCAACTGCCCAATCACTTCGAGCAACCCGCGCTCGCCCGCCACCTGCGTGCCCGCAGCAAGATGCTGCCAGCCAAGCAACCAGCGCATGAACTGCGCCGGCGCGACCGGCTCAATCTCCTTGCGCAAAGCTCCGAGCGTCAGCCGGTGAATGCGGGCCAGCAGGCGGCGGTCGCACCATTCCATTTCAGCGGCGCCCGTGAAGCTGCCACGCAGGACGTTCCCTTCCGCTTCAAGCCTCAGCAGCGCCGCTTGGATTCCATCGGCAGGCAGGCGAAGCAACCCAGCGAGACCATTCGCCGTAACGGGGCCGCGATGCGCCGTCCAGCCGCGAACCGCGGCCAGCAACGCTTCCTCCGAAGACGGAGACTTCTCTTCAATCTCCACGCAATCGTTCGCGAAATGGACGCCAGGATAGAGGCCACACGCGGTTTTGGCCTTGGATGCGGCCACCCAGAACGCATGACCATCATGCATTAGACGAGCCGCCCGTCTTTCAGTGACGAGATGCTCAAAACACGCAGCCCAGGCGTCATTGACCGCGCGCCCGTCCGGCGCAACAAAGCTCTCCGGCAACACGATCAGAGTTTGAAGGGCATCTTCCACCTCGTCAGCGTCGCGTGCGTCTGGCCAGGCTTCTTCGCGCACTTGCGCCACCGCCGCCGGGTCAAGACGGCCAACCTCGGAAAGGACGCTTTCCGGCAAAACGCGGCGCATGCTGACGGCCCGCGCCCGGCGCTCTTCAAGCGGCGCATCATCCAGGTAGGCGTAGGGATTCGAGTTCAGAATCTCGTGAGAAAACACGGAAGGCGCCGTCGTGTCAACGGCCAGGCATCGAATGCCGCCATCGACAATGCCCTGCAGCACCCTCGTGAGGCCCTCCAAGTCCATAGCCTCGGTGAAGACATCCTTCACCACTTCACGTACCAATGGATGATCGGGCAGCGCGATATCGCCCATGATGTTGTCCCGGCATGCCGCCGCGTCTGGAAACACCGCCGCCAGCAGGTCGTCCGCCCTCATGCGCTGGATGTACAGCGGAATCTTTTTGCCGTTGCGGAATCGGGTCAGAGCCAGCGCCCGCGTGGCATCCCACCGCCAGCGCGTCGCGAAAATGGGCGAGGCCAGCGACGCCTGCTCCAGCGCCTTGCCCACCGATTGTGGCGAGAGGAACTGGAAAACGTCCGCCAGCGGAAAACTGTGCTGCTCACCCAGCGAAATGTTCAAGCCGTTTTCGGTGGCGGAAGCCTGCAACTCAAAATTGAAATTCCGGCAAAACTTCTTGCGCAGCGCCAGTCCCCACGCCTTGTTGATCCGCCCACCCAACGGCGCGTGGATGATGAGCTGCATTCCGCCCGCTTCATCGAAGAACCGTTCCGCCACCAGCGTCGTCTGCGAAGGGATTGCGCCCAGAGCGGCTCGACCCGCGAGGACATACTCCACGGCCTGCTCTGCCCCGGACGCATCCAGCCCACATTCCCGTTTCAGCCAATCCCTCGCTGTAGCGCCAGTGTCCGCTTCAGGCGTTGTAGCGGCGGTGTCCCCACCGCCGAGATTCTGAGCAGGAAGGTAGCGCAGACCTGCGGTTTTCAGGTCTGCGGTTTTTCCTCGATTTTCATAGAGTGCTTCAAGTTGCGAGATTTTGACGTGACCCTGGTCCTCAGCGCCGCTATCGCGACCTGGTGATTGGGAAATTGACGATGGCCCCGCTACCACCGCCGGTCCGGGCGCCAGCCGTCCAATCATCTCCCTCAGATCAGAGACCTGCCTGGAAAGCTCTTCGGTGCGGGCGGGCGCTTCGCCGCGCCAGAACGGTATGGTGGGCGCCGCGCCATGGGCGTCCTCCACCAGCATCCGCCCCGAGGCGCTTTCCACGCGCTGAATCCGCCACGAAGTGTTACCCAGCAGGACGATATCCCCGCGGTTGCTCTCCACCGCAAAATCCTCGTCGACAGTCCCCACTGTTGTGCCCTCGGGCTGTAATACCACTGTGTAAAGCGCATTCTCTGGAATCGCTCCGCCGTTGGTGATGGCCACCAGGCGGCTGCCGCGCCGGCCCCTCAACCGGTGATTCACCCGGTCGCGATAGAGATATGCGCCGTAGCGGCCGCGCCGCGCCGAGATGCCATCCGCCAGCATATCGAGCAGAGCGTCGAACTCCACATACGATACGTTGCGGTAAGGATCAGCACGGCGGATGATTGCGAGAAGCTCCTCCTCCTGCCAATCCTCCGCCGCGCACATGGCCACGATCTGCTGCGCCAGGATATCCATGGGCGCGGCGGGAATCTGAATCTCGTCCAAGTCGCCCTGCCGGATGGCACGCACCAGCGCCGCGCATTCGATCAGGTCATCGCGCGTGAGCGGGAACAACCGGCCTTTGGGAACAGCGCCGCGCCAGTGCCCAGCGCGCCCAATTCGCTGTAACGTCGCGGCAATGGAGCGCGGGGAATTGATCTGGCACACCAAGTCCACGGTACCGATGTCGATGCCCAGCTCGAGCGAAGCCGTGGCCACCAGCGCCCGCAATTCGCCGGCCTTCAATTTGCTTTCCGCCGCCAGCCGAATTTTGCGCGAGAGGCTGCCGTGGTGCGCCGCCACTGCCTCCGGGCCCAACCGTTCCGCCAGACGATGCGAGACGCGCTCCGCCAGGCTGCGAGTGTTCACAAAGATCAGCGTTGACCGGTGCTCCAGCGCCAACTCCGCCAGCCGGTCGTAGACCTCGTCCCACATTTCGTGGGTGGCAACGGCGCCCAGCTCACTGCGCGGAACTTCCACCGCCAGATCCAGGGGACGCGCGTGCCCAAGCTGAACCATCGCGGGCTCCGGCCGATCCGCGCCCGTCAGGAATCGTGCGATTCGTTCCAGCGGCCGCTGCGTGGCGGAAAGCCCAATGCGCACGGGCGCCGGGTGGCCGGCAGCGGTGATGAGCGCCTGCAGGCGTTCCAGCGAAAGCGCCAGATGCGCGCCGCGCTTGTCGTCGGCCACGGCGTGAATCTCATCCACGATCACGGTTTCGACATCCTGCAGCATTTCCCGGCCTTTGCGGGAAGTCAGCAGGATGTAAAGCGATTCCGGCGTGGTCACCAGAATGTGAGGTGGATGTTCGAGCATCGCCCGCCGCTCGTGCATCAGAGTATCGCCGGTGCGGACGGCGGTGCGAATGGGCGCCAGCAGGTAGCCGCGCTCGGCGGCCAGCCGCAGGATCTCACCCAGTGGCGCTTCCAGGTTCTTCTGCACGTCGTTGCTCAGAGCCTTGAGCGGGGAAACGTAAAGGACCTCAGTGCGATCCGTGAGTTCGCCAACCGCCGCCTTGCGGACCAGCCGGTCAATACAGGCCAGAAAAGCGGCAAGCGTCTTGCCCGAGCCGGTGGGCGCCGAGATCAAGGTGGCCCGGCCGGAGACAATGTGCGGCCAGCCGAGTTCCTGCGGCTCCGTGGGTTGGCCGAAGCGCCCGTCAAACCACTCCTGAACGATGGGATGCGCCCAGGCAAGCACAGGTGAGACGGAATGGTCTGATGTGAACATGGTTCGCCCTTTCAAAGAGTGTAGCAGAGGACTGTGACCGGCGACATCATGGAGGCTCAATGCCGGAAGCGAGATTATGCAGGCCCGGGCTGGCGCAGAGCGTTCGCTCTGCGCTTTAGCCGATAGCCCGCACGCGCTATACTACCTGGCGTTATGCCGTTGTACGGGCGCCACTACGAGCCCGGCCAATTGCAGTTCATCAGCACCAACACTTACAATCGCGCGCGGCTCTTCGATTGCGACCGCTTCCGCTGGGGATTTTATCGAGGTCTTGCAGCGGCTTCGAGAACACATGGGCTTCCTGCCGATTGGATGGGTACTGATGGCCGGAGTAAGAATCCCCAGACAGAAAGGCGCTCTCCATGGCTACACGCTTGACTTGAAGGCGAATAAAAGGCGAATATGCAACAGTGAGTAGACAGCTTCAATTCGACGAGATCGGAGGATGGTCAGAGCTCAAGCTGGAGATCCTCAAGAAATACGCTGGAGCCTACTCGACAATTCTTTCTGCGCAAACGAACGTCTCACTTTTCCACGTTTATATCGACGCCTTTGCTGGCGCAGGAAAGCACGTTTCTAAAG
>JBOGKI010000150.1:0-8919 GCA_050745605.1 Terriglobia bacterium
CCCACCGCTCTTGTATTCATAAATGGCTTGAACCGGACTGCCATTCAAGCTGTTGCGCTATTGCTTCCCCGACACAGAAGAGGAAGTTTGCGATCCCATCCATTGTCTCTCTCAGATTGAGCAAATCAATCGACGAAAGGCTTCCCAGGTGTTGATTTCCCTGCCTGTCGAACGGATATCTAAATGCCATCGACTTCCGATCAATTTCGTGCATCTCATTGAAGCAAGCCTCGATAGCTTCAAGTTGATCGGGCTGCACACCGGGCCAGACTGCTGGAACAAGGGGTCTTAATTTTCCCCAGAGCATCTGAAGCCGGTGGTACAAAACCACCGGGGTTTCGTCCTCCACGAGCGCGGAGCCATTTAGGACAAGCGCCTTTAAGCACAGTTCGACGTAGTGTCGAGAGAGGAAAACTATGGGATAAATGAGACAGTGCGACGGATGTTCATCGAGCGCTTTTCCCAGTAGCAAATCCGCCGCTCTCCTGTATCCAAGTCCGTACAATTCCCATGCCACGATCGGATCTTCTATGCCCGTCACGGCGGACGGGTCCGTTAGAAGGCCGGGCCTGCCCTGCTGGCGCGGGCGGAACAACCGGTCGCCCTTCTGTGCGTACATGTTTCATTTCAAAGCGTTCTGCATAACTCATGGCGTTCAATCCGAAATCAGCGCGCTGAAGTGCTTCCTGTTGTTGATGCTCTTTGTACATCGGCTCTGAGGCGCGCCCCGTTTGCAGTCAAACGGCTTGCCAGGACCACCGCCATCCGATACATTGAGTATGAGGCAACCACAATGAGCAATACTGTGCAAGTTCCGACCGCGCTCTTTAGGAAGTTCATCCGAGTCGGAGAAGCGTTCGATTCTTTTAGTGACGCTCTTGAAGACTTCCTCATCGCCCATAACCCGAAGCTGCTACAAGAGCTTCGCAGGGCGCGGCGGGAGCACCTCGCTGGGAAAACCCGCCCCTTTGCCGAATTCGAAAAGGAGTTGAGCCACACGACGCGACGCGGGTAGTCCGCTGAACGCTCTTTCGCCTTACAACGACTGCTGGCTCGCGCTTCGGCAACCCCATGCAGGGAGAGTACCAATTAGCAACGACCCCAACATTTGAGCGCGCCTTCCGCAAGCTAAATGCGCCGATCGCTCAGCCCGTCATGAAAAAACTCAAGTGGCTTTCGGCCCACCCCGAAGTGATCGCCGAACCCCTTCACAGCCTACCCGCGACCCTTTCTGGTCTGTACAAGTATCGAATTGGTGATTACCGCGTCCTCTTCTGGATTGATCACTCGCGTCGGGTTATCACGCTTTATACGGTCAAGCACCGAAGTGTCGTTTACAAGAACCTTTGAACCTGGACCTCGAGTAAGCCCTCCACGCACACTCACTTTGTACCCCGCGTTGCAAAGTCGCAAAGCATCGTTTTTTTAGACAGTATTTCTCACAGCATTTCCTGGAAGCCGAATAAATAAGAGGATTCTTCACATAGATGACCTTGCGGACGGCGGCTGTCCGCCTCAGCGATTTTGGCAGTGGCCGGAAGGTCGCGCTACGAATCATCCAAACCTCATACATAAGCAGCTCTAAGTCTCTCAGTTCTTGCTGAACCTCGAGATGGCGCTCAGGTGATCCGGGCAATGGGAGGCCATCCACGCTTCCAAATGATTCCGGATTTCCCGGCCCATCGGCGTATCCTCCACCGGCGTATCGAGTTGAATTTCTACAAACTGTTTCCAGTGGCATTGCGGACACTCAACACCGATGTGGGCTCGATGCTCCACCGTTCTTTCTTCGGTCTGGATCTGTCCGTTTGGCGTCATGGTCAGCTTTTCCCCCTGTCATCGGAATCCACCACTTCGGCGTCAATCACGTCGCCATCGCCGCCTGCCGCGCCTGATTTTGCCTGGCCGCCATCGGGGGCGGATCCGGCGCCCGCGTCGGGCGGGGCCGTCGGACCGCCGGGCTGGGCCTGGCGGTACATCGCTTCCGCCAGTTTGTGCGAGGCCTGCGTCAGCCGGTCAATCGACGCCGTGATCTGCGAAGTATCACCGGACTGCACCGCCTTCTTCGCGTCCTCGAGCGCATCCTCGATGCTCTTCGCATCCTCGCCGGAGACTTTGTCGCGATGCTCCTTCAGCATTTTCTCCGTGGAGTAGATCATGGCATCGGCGCGATTCTTCAACTCGATTTCGTCCTTGTGCTGCCGGTCTTCGTCGGCGTGAAGCTCAGCATCCTTGGTCATCTTCTCAATCTCATCCTTCGACAGGCCGCTCGAAGACGTGATGGTAATCTTCTGCTCCTTCTGCGTCCCCAGGTCCTTGGCGGAGACATTCAGGATGCCGTTCGCGTCAATGTCGAAGGTCACTTCGACCTGTGGCAGACCGCGCGGAGCCGGGGGAATCCCGACCAGATGAAATTTCCCCAGCGTGCGGTTATCTTTCGCCATCTGCCGCTCGCCCTGCAGCACGTGAACCTCGACGGAGGTCTGGTCATCCGCGGCGGTCGAAAAGATTTCGCTCTTCTTGGTCGGGATGGTGGTGTTGCGAGCGATCAGTTGGGTGAAGACTCCGCCCAGCGTCTCAATGCCCAGCGTCAACGGCGTTACGTCGAGCAGCACCAGGTCCTTTACCTCGCCGCCCAGTACGCCCGCCTGCACTGCCGCCCCCACAGCCACCACCTCGTCCGGGTTGACGCCCTTGTGAGGTTCCTTTCCGAGGAACAGGTCCTTGACGATCTGCTGAACGCGCGGGATTCGCGTGGAGCCGCCCACCAGTACCACTTCATTAATCTTGTCCGGCCCGAAACCCGCGTCCGTCATGGCCTGCTTCACCGGCCCCACCGAACGCTGGAAAATGTCCTCGCACATGTGCTCGAAGTGGGTTCGGGTCAGCTTCAGCGCCAGATGCTTCGGCCCGGAGGCATCCGCGGTGATGAAGGGCAGGTTAATTTCCGTTTCCAGGACGGTCGAAAGCTCCATCTTGGCTTTTTCCGCGGCTTCCTTCAGCCGCTGCAGCGCCATGCGATCCTTCGAAAGATCAATGCCCTGATCACGGCGGAACTCGTCCACGATCCAGTCCATGACGCGTTTATCGATATCGTCGCCGCCCAAGTGCGTATCGCCATTGGTCGACTTCACTTGGACCACGCCGCCGCCGACTTCGAGGATCGAAATGTCAAACGTGCCTCCGCCGAAGTCGTAGACCGCAATGTTCTCGTCGTTCTTCTTGTCGAGCCCGTAAGCCAGCGCCGCGGCCGTCGGCTCGTTCACAATCCGCGAAACTTCAAGCCCGGCGATCTTGCCCGCATCCTTGGTGGCTTGGCGCTGGCTGTCATTAAAATAAGCCGGCACCGTGATCACTGCCTGCGTCACCTTCTCGCCCAGGTATTGCTCCGCTGCGTCCTTCATCTTCTGCAGAATCATGGCGGAGATTTCCGGTGGCGTATATTCCTTCCCTTGCGCCAGCACTTTCACTTCACCGCGCTGGCCGGAAATCACCTTGTAGGGGACTGTCTTGATCTCGTTCTGAACTTCGTCAAAGCGCCTTCCCATGAAGCGCTTAATGGAGTAAACCGTGTTCTCCGGGTTGGTAATCGCCTGCCGCTTGGCCGTTTGGCCCACCAACCTCTCGCCGGACTTGGTGAAAGCCACGACGGATGGGGTGGTCCGGCCACCTTCAGGATTGGCGATCACCGTCGGCTCGCCGCCTTCCATGACGGCCACGACAGAGTTCGTGGTCCCAAGGTCAATTCCGATAATTTTTCCCATTTCAGATCTCCTTCAGGGGTCACCCGTAAGGCTCCCTCAATAATTATTGCGAACACTTAGATGCCATCCGACGTTAGTCGGATACTATAATAATGTCTGAGTCTCACACTGTCAAGCGATGGTCGTCGAGTTGGGGCCAACCCGTTCCAGTCCGTTTCCGGTTCGTTTTTATCCGTCCGACAACTCTATATATTTAAAGTGATCTATTGCGATTCTGGGGTTAACTTGAGGGCTATTTTGCAGTTCGTTTTTGCTGACTTTAAGGATCCTGGCCTTTGTTTTCAATAACTTCTCAAGTTCGTTTCGCAAGAATAACATCTTTTTTCAGCTCGGCTAAACAGGTAGTACAGCCATTAAAGCCTGAAGGCCCAGCCACTTCCAACTCAAAAGCGCAGCGCAGAAACGCGGGGTGGCTACCCGTCGTAGACGGCTTTGACTTCAACATCGATTGTTTCCATCTGGCCGTGCGAGGGCAAGCTGGCGCGGTCGGCAGTAGTTCCCACGCTGGCGACTCGCTGCATTCCGCGAACTGCTCACCAGACCGTTTCAACCAGCAACCGCGCGAGCTAATTCCTGGGGGCGTAGTAACCAAGCCGGGCCTGCACTTTATAGTTGCCGTCCGCCACCCGCACTTTGATTCGCCTGAACGTTCCGTCATGGTTTTTATTGGTGGGAGTATAGCCAAAGAGATACTGGGTTCGCAGCTCTTCGGCAATGTGTTGGAAAGCCGCCGTCGTGTCCCTGGAGCGCGAGACCCGGATGCTTTCTCCGCCCGTATCTTCGGCAAGCTTTTTCAGAACTGCATCTCCGTTCTCTCCAAATCCGCCGGCGTGGAGGTAGAACATGCGGTCCACGATATCGACGGCGTAAATGATCACATTGGCTTCCTGCGCGGCCTCGAGCGCCTGGCTGAGCTTCATGGACGAACCTTGATCCACGCCGTCGGAGAGAATAATCAAAACCTTGCGCCCGACTTCACGCTGAAGAATGTCATGGGCGGCAAGATAAACGGCGTCGTAGAGATGGGTCGCTCCGCCGCCATCAGTGGGGAAAGTGCTGGGAGTGGGTCCGGCCCCCCCGCCGCCATTGATGACGGTCTGGTCGATGGCCTGGGTCAGCAGGGGCAGACTTGCCGTCAGGTCCTGCAGAAGCTCGGTGTCCAAGTCGAAGTGGAGAACGAAGCAAAGGTCTTTCAGCCTCAGCACTTCACGCAGGAAGGAATCGGCCTGGTCCTTTTCAACCTGAAGCACACGCTGCTGGCTGGGGCTGGTATCAATCATCATGCCCATGGTCAACGGCGCATCCGTGGATTTTGAAAAGTATTTAATCTGCTGGGGCACTCCATCCTCGGTCAAAACAAAGTCGTCCTTGTTGAGGTTCGGGATCAGGCGGCCGTGCTTATCTTTCACCACTGCATAAACGTTCACGACCTCGATCTGGACTCTGATGGTAGGGCTGGGGTGGACCGGTCGCACGGGGGGGCTGACCGTGACGGGTTGGCCGGGTTCCGGGCCGTTGGATTGATGAGCCCCAGCCGGTTGAGGCGTCGCCCACAAATTTGATACAGCAGAGGGCTGGCCAGCGAAGAACACGAAAGCAACCGACGAGCACAGCAGCGGACTGAGGCTTCGATGTCGAAGTCGCTTCCACCGGGTGGAGCAACTGGTCACGCCGGCCGGGTAGCCCGGACGCCGCCGCGCTGCGTTTTGCCCGTCGGTCTCGCGAAAAGGGATAAGCCCACGGCCAAGCCAAGAGAAAATGACCGCGGGTCCCGGCTCTTTCATAACAGATCCTTCCAACCGCCATTACGCCGCAGCGGCGCTTCGGACCAACTCCTCTGCAAGTCCCTCTCGGAGCGAGACGCGCATTCCAGGGTGGGAAACGAAACGCCAATGCTCCGCTCCACTCACTCGCACCGGCCCAACCGTATGATGGCGGCTCTGGTGGTGGCGTTGCTCCGTCGCTGCGGAATCAACCGCCGAAGCGACGTCGCATGGCGCCGATTATTTCGGACGGCGTCAATGTGTCCGGCAACAATTCTTCCCGCCACGATGTCCTCCCATGGCTCGAGCGAAGGAACGTCAGCACCTGCGCCGCACATTTTGGAACAGGATGGGTTGTGAAGAAGAATGAGCTCTCGCGTGCTGCCGCGGAGATGAGCGTAGAAGTCTCCTTCGTGCAAAAAAAGACCGCTTGCGAGGATGCCGATTTGCGCCGGTCGAATGAGGCACGGAGCGCATGTCCATTGGGTTTCGCGCAGCTTTCGGCGCGTGGTCCATGACGCCGGATTGAGGCGCGTATTTCCAGGTATCGCGCACCCAGGATGGCCCGCCGCCACTTCCTTGCACCCGCAGAAAGATAATTTTTCAATGCGCTTCATTTTTCGAATTGTAATTTTTGATTCATCTTATTCACTTTCCTCTTGACAAGACTCACAGCAATCACTATACATGGTGATTGAAAACGCGCTCCGTCAGCCGTGCTGGCGGAAGATTAAAAAAGAAAACTGAGAGGAGAATAGAATGGCAGCGAAGAAGAAAGCCAAGAAGAAGAGGTAAGCCGCTCCAAAGTTCGGAGAGGTAAGGTCGGGGATGCAGCAATGCATCCCCGATTTTTTTTGCCGGAAGGGCGGGGTCGAAACCCTGCCCTTCCCTCCACCTGGTGAGAAATTCAGACGAATCTCCACTTTTGGATCTCAGTCGAGCGCCAGGTCACTGGGATTCTTCGCGCTCCGGGGCCGCGAGTTCACGCGGGGTTTCTTCCACCGGAACCACTTCCATCATCTCGTCGCCGGAGGCGGCGCCCAGTTCCTTGAACTTCCTCGCTGAAACCAACACGCGGCTTTCCAGAGAGCCCACGGCTTTGTTGTAAGCTTCGACGGCCCGTTTCAGCGACGACCCGACCGCGTCGAAATAGGTGACGAACGTTTTCATCCGGTCATAGACCTGCTTGCCGAGGTCACTGATGAGTTGCGCGTTCTCTGCGATCTGCTCCTGCCGCCATCCGTAAGCCACGGCCCTCAGCAAGGCGATCAGGGTGGTAGGCGTGGCCAGCACCACGCGCTTTTCCATTCCGTCTTCGATCAGGGTGTGATCCTGCTCCAGAGCCGCGCTGAAGAAGGATTCACCGGGAAGAAAAAGCACGACGAATTCGGGCGCGTGGTCAAACTGCTCCCAGTAACTTCGCGCCGCCAGTTGATTCATGTGGGCGCGGATGCGCTGGCTGTGACGCCCGAGAGCTTCGACGCGCTCGTTCTCCGTCGGAGCGGAGGCAGCATCCAGGAACGATTGGAGGGCGACTTTGGCGTCCACCACGATGCGGCGCCCGCCGGGAAGGTTCACGACCATATCCGGGCGTAAGCGGCCCGATTCCGTATTCACACTCTCCTGTTCCGCGAAGTCGCAATGCTCGGACATGCCCGCCAGCTCGACGGCGCGGCGCAGCGTCATTTCTCCCCAGCGGCCGCGCACTTGCGGTCCACCGCGCAACGCCGTGGCCAGCGTGCCCGTCTCTTTCTGCAATTGCTGGTTGGTGTTCGCCAGGCCCCGAAGCTGTTCCTCCAGGCTGCCGTAAGCGTTCTGGCGGGTCTTCTCCATTTCGAGCACTTGCTTTTCATAACGGTCAAGAGCCTGGCGCAACGGCGCGACCAACGCGTCAAACTGTTGCTGGCGCACGTCGAGGTCGCCCTTGGCGCGCTCCTGGACGGTCTCAAAAGTGCTTCGCGCCAGATCGATAAAAGCCTGGTTGTTGCTCTTGAGGGCTTCCGAAGAAAGCGCCTGGAACGTCTCCGTGAGCTGGTTGCGGGCCTGATCGAGGAGCTGGCGCTGCTCTTCGAGATTCGTCTCCGCCTCCCGCAGGCGAGTTTCCGCCGCAACGCGGCCCTCACCCTCCGCCTTCAGGCGGTCGCGCAATTGCGCAGCTTCTTCAAGCGAGGATTGCTGCTCCGCAAGCCGGGTGTCCGCCGCCGCTCGCCGCTCGCCTTCGAACTTCAATTGATGTTGAAGCCCGGCAATTTCCTGCGCCCGAGTCTCAAGGCCGGCCGCGAGCGAATCGCGTTGAGACCGCAGCTCGACGGCTGCCGCCTCAGCGGCCTTGATTCTTCCCTCTGCCTCAACCCTGAAGGAAACAAGATTGGCCTTCGACCGCGATTCCCACCAGAACCAGGCGATTACCCCGCCCAGCGCCAACCCCACCAGCAGCCAGATCACACCCGCCATCAACTTTCTCCTTATCGCTGCATCTCCAACGCGCGAGAACACCAGAATGGATCAGCCAGGCCCATTAGCCGCCCTGCTCGTGCGCGGGACAGATGGAAACGAAGCTGCACCACCGGCAATGGAATCCCGGATTCGCCTCGAACGCGCCATCCCGGATTTCCCTTGCCACGGCGCGGAGCTCATCCAGACTCTCACGCAGTTTCTCCTCGGTCCGGACGCTTGAAACGGCTCGATTGTCCGTCAGGTTGTAAAAGGTCAAGCGCGCCGGGATGGCGCCGTGCAATTCCCTGGCTGCCAGAGCATAAACCGCGAGTTGCAAACTCTGGTCAGCGTCCTTTTGAGTACGCGGACGGCCGGTCTTGTAATCGATCAACTCGTGGGCGACGCCGCCCTTCAACTCGATCTCGTTGACCTGATCAATCCGCCCCTCCAGCTTCAAGTCCCCAAAATCGAGCGAGAACTGCTGCTCCATCCGCACCTTTTGCGGATCGATGACGATTCCCTGGTGCGCTGCCACAAACCCGCGCAGTTGTTCGAGGCCCGCCTTCTTGTATGAGTCTTCCTGGTAGTCATCATCAAACCCCGCGTTCCTCCAGCCGGAGAGATAAAAGCTCTCCATCTCTGGGACAGAGGGCAGCCCCTGCCTTCGCAATTCGAAGTAATGGCGGACGCTCTGGTGCATCAGATTACCGAAAGTCAACGCCGCCTGCGGCCCCGGCGGAATTCGCATGACGCGGCCGAATTTATATTTCAAAGGACATTGCAGAAAATCCTCGGCGGAGGTCGCGCTCAGGCGGATTTTCTCGTCATCCTCCACCGGAACGGGACGGGCCGCCCAGTCGTGAATTACGGAATGATCACCGTGCTCCGGTCGTTCAATCTCCCCGAAGAGGCTCCGCTGGTGCAAGCTTCGCTGGGGTTGCAGAAGTTTCTTGCGC
>JBOGKI010000151.1:0-8916 GCA_050745605.1 Terriglobia bacterium
GATCATTGGCGAACGATTCTGGATGCTGCCTGTGGCGTGGACGTGTACGGGAACTATGGGATCGCGGCCGGTGACATTGATAACGACGGCTTTGACGACCTTTACATTTGCCAGCCTTCCGGACTCCCCAATCGCCTCTACCGCAACACTGGGAACGGAACTTTTGAAGACGTAACCGACAAGGCCGGCGTCGGCGTCATTGACAGCAGTCCCTCGGCGCTCTTCGCGGATATCAACAATGACGGCAATCAGGATCTGATTGTGGTGCGCGAAGCGGGTCCAGTGCTATTCCTCAATCAGGGCAACGGCACTTTCAAAGTCAAACCCGAGGCTTTCAAGTTTGCTCACGATATTCAAGGCAGCTTCACCGCCGCGGCGCTTGCGGATTATGATCGTGACGGCTGGCTCGACATTTATTTCTGTCTCTACAGCTACTATCAAGGCCCCAACCGCTACCGCTATCCTCTGCCTTATTTCGATGCGGAAAATGGCCCGCCCAATTTCTTCCTGAAGAACAACCGCGACGGAACATTCCAGGATGTGAGCGCGGAGTCGGGCTTGAACCAGAACCATAACCGCTACAGCTTCGCGTGCGGATGGTGCGATTACAACCAGGATGGCTGGCCGGACCTTTTCGTCGCCAATGACTTTGGCAGGAAGAACCTCTATCGCAACAACGGCGACGGGACCTTTACCGACGTGGCTCGCGAGGCGGGCGTGGAGGATGTGGGCGCGGGGATGAGCGTCTGCTGGCTCGATTATGACAACGATGGACAAATGGATCTCTACGTCGCCGACATGTGGACGGCGGCGGGCCAGCGGGTCACCCGGCAGCCGAACTTTAAGAAGAATGCCCCTGAAAGCGCCCGCCAGCTTTTCCGCAAGCACTCCATGGGCAACTCCTTGTTTCGCCAAAGCGGCGGAGAAAAGTTCGAAGACGCCACGGCCGCGTCCGGAGTTCGCTACGGCGGCTGGGCGTGGTCGAGCGACTCCTGGGATTTCGACCATGACGGCTACGCGGACTTGTACGTTGCGAACGGCATGATTTCCGGCCCTAGCCGCAACGACCTTTCGAGCTTCTTCTGGCGGCAAGTGGTCTCCCGCTCGCCCGTGGATGACGAGCCCTCAACCGCCTACGAGGATGGTTGGGGCGCCATCAATGAACTGATCCGCTCGGACGGCACGTGGAGCGGATATGAACGAAACGTGTTCTACGCCAATAATCACGACGGAACTTTCTCGGACGTCTCGGGAACAGCGGGCCTCGACTTCATCGAGGACAGCCGCAGTTTTGCCCTGGCCGATTTCGATCACGACGGGCGGCTCGAAATCTTCCTGAAAAACCGCGGTCGCCCGCAGGTCCGCGTCCTGCGCAACGTGATCGAACACCTCGGCGATGCCGTGGCATTCCGTCTCCACGGCGACAAGAGCAACCACGACGCCATCGGGGCCAGGATCGTCGTCGAAACTCCGGGGCTGACGCAGACAAAGTTCATTCAAGCCGGATCAGGCTTCCTGAGCCAGCACAGTAAAGAGGTTTTCTTCGGCCTGGGCCCGAATTGCGCGCGCCTTAAGGCGGCGATCCATTGGCCAAACGGAATCATTCAGAGTTTTGAAAATCTCCCCGCCAACCAGCGCCTTGAAATCACGGAGGGCGTGGAGCAGTTTTCCGCTCTGCCCTTTCAACCCCACCAACCTTCCCGGCCGGCAACGGTCAAGCCGCCAGCATTGCCCACGCCGAACCTGCTTGAAACCTGGCTTGTTGCGCCGCTGGTTGCGCCGAAGATCGACATCACGGATCTCACCGGCAAGAACTTCTCGCTCGATGCCTGGCGCGGGAAACCAGCTTTGCTCGCGTTGTGGGCATCCTGCAGTCCTGCCTCCATCCAGCTTCTCCGTGAGCTTCGCAATCATCAATCGCAATTCACCGCGGCGGGATTGCAACTTGCCGCCCTGAATGTGGAGGGACCTGAGCAGGCCGGTCGCCTCCGTGATCTGGTGCAAAAGGAGCGGCTGGCTTTCACCGTGGCGATGCTCTTTGCCGATCAATCCGCTGTCTATGACTTGCTCTTCCGCTATCTCTTCGATCGCCACCGCGACCTCGACCTGCCCACCGCATTTCTGTTCGATGCGAAGGGCATGATCGTGAAAGTCTACCAAGGACTCGTTGGCGCCGGTCACCTTCAAGCGGATATCAGCAAAATCCCCCGGACAACATTGGAGCAGGAATCGCTGGCATTGCCGTTTCCCGGAACTTTTTACGGCGGCGACTTCCAGCGCAGTTATCTGACTTACGGCGTAGCTTTCGCGCAGCGAGGGTATCTCGATGCGGCCCAGGATGCTCTGTTGCGGGCGGTGAGGCAGGACCCGCACTCTGCGCTTGCGCACTACAGCCTGGGCACTCTCTACCTGCAAAAAGGGAACTTCCAGGAGGCGCGCGACCAACTTCGACTGGCGGTCCAACTTCAGCCGGACTATCTGCTGAGCTTGAATAACCTCGGCGTCCTCGCCGCGCAGCAAGGGCGCTACACCGAAGCCCGCGTCTACTTTCAAGAGGTGTTGAAGAATGATCCGAACAATCTGCTGGCAATCGAAAACCTGGCGGAGATCGACCGTGATCAAGGACAGGCGCAGCAAGCGCATGACCTTCTGGGGCGCGGCCTCCAGCTTGCCCCGCGCGATCCGGACTTGAACTACAAGATGGGAATGCTCTACGCTCAGCAGCATCAGAATGCTCTGGCCCGCCAGTACCTCGAGCTTGCCGTTCAGCTTCGGCCCAGTTTCCCGAAAGCCGCCAATAATCTGGGAGTTCTCTACTTGCTGACCGGCCATCCCACGCTCGCCGCGAACACTTTCCGCAAGGTCATCGCAACTTCACCCGATTACGATCAGCCTTACCTCAATCTGGCCCGGCTCTACGTCTCATCGGGCAAGGTTCCAGCCGCCATTGAAATTCTTCAGCAACTTCTTGCCAAGCATCCGCAACATCCAACGGCGGCGAAAATGCTGGAGGCGTTGCGGCGCCATTGAAAGCGGCGCTGGCACCAATGCACAGGATGGCGTGGCGCGAGGGTTGTAGCGTCGGTGTCCTCACCGGCGAAATTGGCGGCGATGAGGACATCGCCCCCACAGTGGATGTCTTCCTGCGTTGGTATTAGCAATAGCCTCTGCCGGGTTTCATCAGGTTTTGTTGAAAGTTCCGTTAGACGAAGTTCAATGCCGGCCCGGCGCCGTTGGTTGCTTTTGGGCTTGGTGATAAAGTTGCAGTTCCTTTTGGGCGGCGGCCTGGTCGCCCGACCGCAGATAGACTCGCGACAGACGGTAATGAACTGCGGCCATGCCGGGCGTGGCGCGCGCCGCAGCCTGGTATTCACGGAGCGCGTCCTCATCGCGGCCCTCCTGTTCGTAAAGAATTCCTAACTCAAGCCGCGCCTGCCCCAACTCCGGGTCCAGCGCCGAGGCGCTCTTCAACAAGGTTTCGATGGGCTGCAGACGAGCGCGGTTGGTGCTGCCGGGCGCTTCCGCCCACAAACTCATCGCATAATAGTAAAGAGCCTGCGCATTTTGAGGATCGATTTCGGCAAAGTGTTTCAGCCGCTTTGTGGCTTCAGTCTCGGGAGTTCGCGCCAGGGTTGTCGCCTGTCCCAGAAAAAGATAGGGCTCGGGGTCGGCGGGCGCAAGGTCGGTCGCGGCGACAAGCTGCTCCACAGCCTCGTTGTATTTTCCCGCCGAGGACAGCGCGATGCCCAGGCCCAGTCGCAATCTTGCCGAGCGCGGATAGCGCCTCACCGCGTCACCAAACACGCTCGCGGCTTGCGGATATTGCCGCTGGCTGAGCAGGAAATTTCCCCAGCGGTTGAGATGGCCTTCCGTGGGGTCGGCTTGCGCTGCCTGCTCGATGGCGCGCCCGTGGCTCGACGCGGCCCCCGGCTGCTTCCCGATCTGCTGAGGGGCAAGATATTCCCGCACCATTCGGTCGGTTCCGGCCGACGCCGAATCGCTGTACCCTCCCCCCGCTTCAGGGTTTGAATATTGAGCCGCCTTGAAAGCGGGCTTCTGATCAAAATCGACACCGGTAAGCGGTTCCTTGGGTTTCTTGCCAGCAGATTGGCTTGGTGAAGTGGAAGACGCGGCGGGCCGCTCTGAGGCGGCGCCGGCGTTGGCGGGTTCATGGAGGACTAAACTTACTTCCATGTTCTGTCCAGCCTCAAGCTGGAAGGTAATATCGGGGGGAAGGTTACAGGAAGGGCAACTCGCCTTCACCGTGTAAGAACTTGGGGTTAAATCATCGAACTCAAAAGAGCCGCCGCTTCCAGAGGTTGTTCTCTTGATTTCGCGTTCGCCTGAAGGCAAGTTCAGATCAAGAGTGACTCGAACACCGCTAAGACCTTTTCCACTTGGGCCAGTTACGACGCCGCGGATATTTGACGTTGGGGTTTGGGCGAGCGCCGCCGTTGGCCGCAGCAATGGCACGAAAAGGAAAATGGTGAGCGCGGCGACTCTCCAAGCAAGGGATCGCATGAATTTCAACTTACCCAACGGTTTGTCGAAAGACGTTCCAGGACTGTCATTCAGAGCGAGGACCTCATGGGCCTTCGGCCCACCACGTTGCATGAAAATGGCGTAGGGACGCCGCCTGCGGCGCCCAGGGGCAGGGCAAGCACTGTGCCCCCACGACGGGATGCCGAGTAACTGCCGTATTGTCAACGCCAAATCCGGCTATTTTCGCAGCAGCGAAGAATCTGCTTTTTTAGCGCCTTCAAGAGCTTGCAAGATTCTTCCTTCGCGTTGCTCAGGACCGCCTTCGGCCCCTCAGAATGACAGGACGACCGAGTTTTGCAACAAGCGCCTAACGGCTCTTCAACAGTCTCTGGCTTGCTTTCTCAATCAGCGCATTCGCCACGCGTTTCACCTCGGCCACTTCTTCCGGCCTGGCGGTGCGCAGGCAATCGCTCACCAGTTGGCCGCAGCGTTCGCGCACTCGCTCATAGCTGGCGGGATCTTCGCCGCGAACCGCCAGCAGTTCCTTCAGCCAGTGTTTCCCGTAGCCTGCGTGAATGGCCTCGTCAGCCCAATCAAAGTCCATGTCATGCTCGCTCAGCACATCGCCATAAGAGTGAAACATGCGGGTTCGAGCCGGCTTGTGCCGGATGTTCTTGGTCTCAAAAAAAAACAACATTCCCAGGCGGTAAATCGGGTCCTGGCATGCGGCGCTTTCGTAAATGTAGGTCCCCAGTGGAATGTCGCGCGGATCGAGCCCCCAAGCCATCAACCGCTCGTAACCCATGCGGCAATGGCGGGATTCGTCATACGTCCAGCGCGCCGCATCATGAATCCATTCCCACGGAAGAACACCGGCGAAGGCGCTCAGGATCAACCCGCCGGTTTCCACCGCCCATGCTTCGTTGAGGTGGCTGACGGCGGAGCGAAGCTGCAAGCGGATTCCGTCGCCATAGGGGAATTCGGGGTCCACATTGTCCGGCCAGTAAAAGCGGCACGACCAGAAACGCCGATCGCGAGCCGGGCGGTCGGGAATGCGGTAAGGACGGGAGCCGGGGACCGGTGCGGCCGGAGATGACGCGACGGCGGTGTCGGTTCCAACTCCGCCCAGGCCGGCAAGACGCTCCGCCAGCAACTTTGTCCAACGAATCGCAGCATCGTGGGACTCCGGCTCTTCAGCCCATGTCGAATCCGCCCACTGGCGGAGGGTCTTTTCCTGTTCGGCCTTCTCGGATAATGCTTGCGAGAGGAAACGATGCGTCGGGCCATCGGCGATGGGGTCGGAAGCGGCCAGATAGGTCCGGTACACGTCACGCAAAGCCGGTACCAGCACTGTGGCCGCGCCGTGCAAGAAGGCGGAGACGGAGGGCGCATCCTTCAGGTTGTTGAACACCTCAACCAGGGCTTCGTCCGGACCCTCCTCTTCGATCATGCGATTGGGAAAACGCAGCTCGAAGACGCGCTCCCGCAATTGATGGGCGGCCTGCGCGCTTTGCCAGATGAAGCGCGGAAGTCCGGTCTTGATTTCCAAGGAGCCAATCAGTGGAAGCCACGCCGCCTCGCTCACCAGCAAGGCGCGCTCGCAGAAGAAGAATCGCTTCAGGATTTGCGCCGTGTCCAGCCGCATCCACCGGGCCCGCGGTTCGAAACTTGTTAAATAGGTTCCTGTCTGGGACATCCATCCTCCTGCGGCGACGCCGTTCCTGTGCCTTAAATGGTCTCACGCCAAGACGCCAAGAAGCAAAGCGAACTTGAGAGCAGTGCCAAGTGACAACAAGGTAGTGACGAGTGGCAAGTGATAAGCAGAAGAAGCTGTCAGCGTTCAGCTTTCAGCAAGTACCCCAGAAGCCTCTCACTTTTTCCGTATACGATGCGCGCTGAGTACTGATCGCTGACCGCTGATTGCTGAAGGCTTCTTCTTGTCACTGGCCACTTGCCACTCGTCTGTCGTCTCTCGTCACTCGTCTCTCGCCTTTGTCCTCTCGTCTCTACCCCAGCCACTCCGGTGTTGACCATCCGGATTGGCGATAGAACTCCAGGACCTCATCCAAGTGCGGAAGAGCCGGCACGACGCCCTGCTTGGTCACGGCCAGTCCTCCGGCGACCACCGCAAATCCCACGGCGGCCTCGAGACCTGCCCCACACGCCAAAGCCACGGCCAAGCCGGCATTGAAAGCGTCTCCGGCTCCGGTGGTGTCCACCGCCCGAACGGAGATGGCCGGGATGCGCACCGTGGATTCGGCCGTGGCCACCAAGGCGCCCTTCTCGCCCAGCGTGATGACCACCTGGCCCACTCCACGGCTCATCAACGCCCGGGCAATGTCCTCCTCCGAAGTCCGAGCCTGCGCCGCCAAGCCCACCAGGATTCTTGCCTCCGATTCATTGGGAGTGAGGAGGCTGGCGGAGCGAAGAACTTCACCGGGCAACGGTTGAGCGGGCGCCGGATTCAGGATGGCAATGGCGCCCTGCGCCCGGGCGCAAGCCAGGGCCTCTGCCGCCGCCGTCACCGGAATCTCCAGTTGCGTCAGCAGCACCTGAGACGAGGCCAGGGCCTGCCGGCAATTCAAGACATCCTGGGGAGAGAGCTGGCCGTTCGCGCCCGGGTCCAGGCTGATGAGATTGTGGCCGCTGGAGGACTCCACCATAATAAAACCGGTGCCGGTGGGGACTTCGGTCATGCGCGTGATGTTGGCCACATCAATGCCTTCCTGCTGATAAAGCTCGAGAGCCATGTTGCCGAAGGCGTCCGCGCCAATCCGAGCTACGAATTGAACGCTGGCTCCCAACCTCGCGCATCCCACCGCCTGATTGGACCCCTTGCCGCCGTGCTCAAAGCGATAACCCGATCCTAGCTGCGTCTCACCCGGGGCGGGCAGGCGCGGCACGTTCATCGTCAGCCCTGCAGCGTAGCTACCCACCACGGCAATGCGCGGAACCGATGACATTTCATCTCCCTGTTTTTTGGCGCTGAATTCAATGTCCAATAGACACGGAATCCAACGCCCCATCACGAGTAGCTTGCCAGCGCATCGAGTATCAACGTCCAGAAGCCCTCAACATCAAGCTCGGTGGCCACCTGCGCATTCACCGCACGGCCCGTGACTCCATATAAATCGCACACGGTTGCCCCGTAGGTCCAGGCGCCGCGCGTTTCCACCATGACGTTCGTCGGCCTTGAGCGGACGATCGCCGGGTTGATGACGCGCGCCACGGCGCACGGGTCGTGCAACGGCGGAGCATCGAAGCCGAAACGGTTCTTATAGGTTGAGCTGAAGAAAGTCATGAGGCCAATGGCCATGTCCGCCACGGCATTCTTCACGCCGCGGATGCGGCGAAGCACGTCCTCCGTCACCCGAGCCTGGCGTGTCAGGTCGAGTCCCACCATGGTAATCGGAACCCCGGAGCGAAAAACGATGTCCGCCGCTTCCGGGTCGGCATAAATATTGAACTCGGCCGCTGGAGTCACATTTCCCAGCGAATAACTTCCGCCCATGAGAACAATTTCCGCGATCCTGGGAAGAATGGCCGGGTTTTTGCGTAGGGCGAGGGCGACATTGGTCAGGGGTCCGGTGGGAACCAGGGTCACGCGGTCTTGGCGCAGCAGCGTTTCTATCATCAGGTCCGCCGCGTGTCGAGGCTCCACGCCAACACGAGGAGCGGGAAAATCGTACCCGTCCAACCCCGACTCACCGTGAATCTCCCCCGCCACAATCGGGTCTCGCGTCAGCGGGCGGTCCGCGCCAGCGGCCAGCGGGATGCCGCGGATGCCCGCCAACGTCATCACCCGCTGGGCGTTGAGCGTGGTCTTCGCCAGGGTCTGATTGCCTGCCACGGTGGTGATGGCCAGAAGCTCGATTTGGGGGCTGGCGTAAGCCAGGACAATGGCGATGGCATCGTCGTGGCCGGGGTCGCAGTCCAGAATTATCTTTCGCATCGAGTCTCTTTGCCCCACGAGCGCTGAGGGTTACTTTCCGGGTGCGGGATGACCGTCCGGCCCTGTCGCGCCCTTCCAAATGATCATCCTAAATTAACGCAACTAAGCATTAGCACCGATTTGTTGATAACAAAGCACATTCAAGCTTCGTTCCCTCAAATTGCCTCATTCGGCCTCTTTCCGGGCGTGACCAAAGGTTGCAGGCGAGACGCCTTCGCTACGGCCTGCGGTCTCCGCGCCGCCCGATCACCGATTTGTTGATAACAAAGCACATTCAAGCTTCGTTCCCTCAAATTGCCTCATTCGGCCTTTTTCCGGGCGTGACCAAAGGTGGCAGGCGAGACGCCCACGCTTGCGAGCCGGGTACGGCAAGCCGTACCCCTACCAATTCTGATGTTGCAGGCGAGACGCCTGCGCTACGGCCTCCGCACCGCCCCAGCCGGGTCGTTTTCCGCCTCATCCGAGCATAGCAGAGCCGCATT
>JBOGKI010000152.1:0-8916 GCA_050745605.1 Terriglobia bacterium
GGGCAGAGAGGGACCTGGCGATCGACCGTGTGTTGTTGCCGGCCGAGGGGACGGCACGAATCTGAAAGCCAAAAGCCGCTCAAAGACCTGAACTCATTATCGGAGGCGCCTGCAAAGGGGATCGTATCGGGTACCAGTGTTCCTGTTGTGGCCTGGAATTTCCCCTGGCCGATGACGTCAAGCCGAAGGAGGCCGTGATCGAACTGTACCGCCGCTTCAGGGAACACGTTAAAGAAGAACACCCAGACGCCTTGTCCGACCCACTTGCCCCATGACGGCTCCGGTCGATTGATCCAGGACCCGGAGCGGCTTGCCGGCTATTCGCCGCGGCTTTTGAGGGCTCGCGCGAGGAGTGCGCGTCCAGGAAGGTCTCGGGCAATTCTGCCAGGGTCCGCCTTCGCCGATCGGTGATTTGCATCGGACGCACGCCAAATTGCGGGCTCATCCGGCTTAGCGTTTTCTCGCCCTGGATCACTTCGATCGTCACCCGCATCTTGAACTTCGGAGTGCACCGTTTTTGTGTCGTCGCCATCGACCCTCTTCGGTCAATGACCCTGCCGTATTTTGGCTCATTGGGTCGCCTACAAACTAGGTCTACTCTATTCAATTCTTTACAGCCAAAAATTAAACGTGGGCTCGAGCAAATCCTCAAGCAATACTGCAAAACCACCATTCCCTTCCTTCTACCTCCGTTATGCTCTCAGCGACCACGGGGCCCGCTCTCCACGCATCAAAACAAACAGCCCTGTCAAATCTCTTTGCACTTCGAGTGTTGCGGCGCTAAATTAGTGTGAAGGCGGCGAGTGGGACCACGGTGGGAGCTCACGCCCTGGGTCGCTTAATCCGGGGTATGAAGTCCCGCGGTCGTGGCCGGACACGGATTCCCGGGAGCTGATGGCCAGTCTGCCCGGTCTTCCTGCATGACTTTTTATCCCCGCTCGGTGGGCGATTCCTTTGTCCGTATCGGCTGATGATTACGAATTATGGTGACACCAAATGTTGTAGCGGCGGTCGGAGTTTACCCTGGCAGGGACCGCTGATTTTTCGGCGCTCATAGAGCGCCGCTACCGAGAAGGCTGTCCCTATAATTGGCGATCCTCAACGGGAGTGTTGAAGCTGTTTTCCAAGCGTAGCCTTGTTATTTTCGGTGTCCTCCTGCTTTCCGCCGGTGTCTCGTTGCCGCGGCGGGCTTCGGCGCAATCGCTACCCTGGGGCCGGAAGGTGTTGGACATCAAGCTTAAGACCGACGCCCAGATCAACCTGACGACGGTGGCGGGAGAAATTACGCAAAAAGTAGGGGAGCCGCTCAATCGCCAGAACGTTTCTCGGAGCCTGAAGCATCTTTATGCCAGCGGCCGGTTCCGGCAATTGAGGGCAGACGCCAAAACGCAGGGTAACGGCGTGATCCTGATCTTTGTGGCTAAGGCGCGCTATTTTGTGGGCGGGGTCACGGCCATCGTCGTTCCCCACGATTTTCGTGCCTCCACGGTGGTGAGCGCTGCGAGGCTGCGATTGGGCCAGCCGCTGACCCAAAAAGACCTGGTGGCGGCTCGCCAGCACATCCTCAGTCTCCTCGCCAGCAACGGATACCATCGGGCAAAAGTGGACAGCACTTTGGCTCTCGACACGGAACACCAGATTGCCGGCGTCGTTTTCACTGTTTCCCTGGGTCCGCCCACCTCGTTGAGCAGCGTCCGATTTCAAGGCCAAGCTGGCGTGGCATCGTCAAGATTGAAATCCGTTTCGGGCTGGCGGACCGGCAAGCACATCAATGCTGCAGTTATTGATCGAGGTCTCTCCCGCATTCATAGATTGTACGTAAAGCGTGGACGGCTGGAGGCGTCAGCTTCAGTGGAGATCCAGGCCTACAATGTCAAGACGAATACCTTAAACCTGGTGGTGAAAGTGGATGAGGGACCTTTGGTGAAAGTCCGGGTTGAAGGAGTTCGGGTTTCGGCCTCGACGTTGAAGCAAGTCCTTCCCATTTACAGCGAGGGCCAGGCGGACGATCTCTCCCTGAATGCCGGCTCGAGAGACTTGCAGGATTTTCTCGAGAAACAGGGATACTACTCGGCGGCAGTGAACTGGAACCGTTCCACGGATGTCCAATCCAATACCATAGGGATCACTTACACCGTCGTGTCCGGCCCGCGCTCCGCCTTCGCGGGCTACGCGTTTACGGGCAATCATGCGCTTCCGGATTCCGATCTGGCTTCGGTCTTGCAGATACAGCCCAAGAGTTTTCCAGCTAACTTGCGGGGCGTCTTCAGTCATCAACTCCTTACTCAAGACGTGGCAAGCCTGACGGACCTCTATCAATCGCGGGGTTATCTCGCCGCGAAAGTGACGCCCAAGTTAAAGCCAGGTCCGGACGAGCTGTGGGTCACTTTTTCAATCAACGAAGGGCCTCAATCCAAGGTGCGGGGCCTGAGCTTAAAAGGCGTGGCCGCAGAGACGGCCAGAAAGTTGGGCGCGACTCTGCCCATGCAACCGGGCCACCCCTATTCCCCAGCGCTTGCCGCCGATGACCGGGATGCCATCTTCACCTATTTTTCGAAACAGGGATATAACCAGGCTGCGGTTACCTGGACGGTTTCGCCGGAATCGCCGCAGCACACCGTTGACCTCGTCTACACGATCAAGCCGGGCGGGAGGGAGTTCGTTCAGTCCGTGGTCCTGGTGGGTCGCCAGCATGTGCGGCCGGGTGTGGTCCTGAGCAAGCTGACCTTCAAGCAGGGCCAGCCACTCGATGAAAGCAGCCTGTTCGAATCGCAGACGCGCCTCTATGACCTTGGTTTGTTCAGCCAGGTGCAGATCGCGCCCACGGATTTGGAGGGATCGGGAGGCGAGCGAACCGTCCTGGTCTCTGTGGATGAAGCCCATCGATGGACGCTGGGATACGGCGGAGGAGTGGACGTTCAGCGCTTGAGTGGGAATCAGCCCCAGGGGCAGTTCAGCGCCAGTCCGAGGCTTTCACTCGAGTTGAGCCGTATCGGCGTGGGGGGACGCAACCAGACTCTTTCATTATCGGGACGAATTTCCAGCCTGGAGACGGGAGCGAGCAGCAGTTACTCGATACCGAATTTTTTGAACCATCCCGGCCTCACCCTGCGGATTGATGGATTAGCGGATCGTACGCGAGACGTGATCACATTCACGTCCAACCTCGATGAGGCCACGATAGACATTCAAAAGAAATTCGGGCCGGCCACTTATCTTCTGGCCCGCTACAGTTACCGGTACGTCGCCGTCTCCAATCTCCAGATCAACCCGGAGACGATCCCCTTAATCAGCCAGCCGGCCCGCATCGGTTCTGTCGGCACGACATTTGTTCGAGACCTGCGGGATGATCCTGCGGATGCCACACGAGGCTCCTTTTCGCTGATCGATGCCAATCTGGCCGCTGCGACGTTGGGCTCGCAGGCAAACTTCTGGCGCTTGCTCGGGCAGAACTCCACGTATTACCGCCTGGGCTCGCATCTGGTATTTGCGAGAAATACCCAAGTGGGAGTTGAATCTTCCTATGGCGCTCCCCGCCAGGTCAGTGCACCCGGCATTGGCTCAGGCTCAACGTTGACCAATGAAATTCCTCTTCCCGAGCGATTCTTTGCCGGCGGCAGCGATTCGACACGCGCGTTCTCGCTGGATCAGGCCGGTCCCCGCGATCCCGTCACGGGTTATCCTATTGGCGGCAATGCGATGTTTGTAAATTCACTGGAATTGCGCGTACCGCTTGCGCAAGGACGATACGGCATCGTGCTTTTCAACGATGCCGGTAATGTTTATTCCGGATTCAGCACCATGCGTCTCTTGAAGTTTATGCAGACCTCGCCCACCGATCTCAATTACACGGTGGAGGCCTTAGGGTTGGGACTGCGTTACAAGACACCGGTCGGGCCGGTTCGCGTGGACCTGGCATATGCCCTCAACGCCCCGCAGTATCAGGTTGCTGAACCCGCGATAGAAGTTCGGCAATACCCGAAATTCCAGGTCTTCGTGAGTTTTGGACAGAGCTTCTGAGGGCTGACGCATTGACCAGGACAGGCTTCTTATTGGGTGAAGTGACAAATCGTTTCTGCAACCGGATCATGCAAGCCGTAGAATCGTTGCCGGTTTCGTCGAGCCAGGGCAGTTATCCGGTCAAGAGTGTTTGTATTGGCTGGAGAATCATGGGACTGCTCTTGGTCCTCTGCTGCGGCGTGGCGAGCGAAGTGAACGGTCAGGTGCAGACGCTGGATCGCGTGGTGGCCTCCATCGGGACGGCGGCCATTACCGAGAGCGATGTCCTTCAGGAGTATCGTCTGGAAAAGTTTCTTGATGGCGGCCGGGTGCCTACTGATGTGCCAGGGCCCCAGGAAATGGAAAAGCTTCGTGACCGTTTGATTGACCAGGAATTGCTAGAGTCCGAAGCTCGTGAGCCTGCGTCGGAGTCCGATCCGTCCGCCCAGGAGGCCCGGCAAAGGCTCGGCACACTCGAAAAGAAGTTTCCAAACGAGAAGGCTTTTGAGGCTGCGTTGCAGCCCCTGGGCATTACCCAGCAGCAACTTTTCGCAAAGATTGCCGGGCAGCAAAGAATTTTGCACGTTGTTGATGACCGCCTGCGCCCGACCGCCGTGGTCGATTCCGAGGAAGTCCGTGCCTACTATCAAAAGACCTTGTTGCCAGAACTTGCGCATGAAGGAAACCGGCCCCCCCCTCCACTGCCTGAAGTCGAAGCGAAGATCCGTGAAATTTTGGCGCAGAAGAAGATAAACCAGCTCCTCGCGGCTTGGCTGTCCCAATTGAGGTTGGCACGGCACGTCGAGTTGCTGCCGATGTGACCTGCGAGTCCGGTGAATCCGTGGCGCGTATGATGAAACTGAACGCACGAATCTCCTGGCCGGTACGAATCGTTGCGGCCCTTTTTGTGCTGCTGCTCGTCTCTTACCTAGCCGTGGTGACGCTCTTGAGCACAGCTTGGTCTCACCGCTTGATGGCGAAGTATGTCGCCACCAGGATCGAGCAGGTCACCGGCGCGAAGGTCGAGATCGCCTGGCTCGATGTTCATCCGGCGGTTTTCCGGATGATTCTGCACGGCTTGGTCCTGCACGGCACGGAAAGTCCCGGGCAGAAGCCTCTGCTGACGGCTGAAACGGTCGATGTCACGCTGAATCCGGTGTTGTTGCTTACTCGAAGACTCTACATCGGAAACCTTGATGTGACCGGCCTGACGATTCACCTGGATACGGCCTGGGATGGAAGCACCAACCTGCCAGGTCCAACGCTGGCTGCAAACCTTCAAGGAAGCAACCTACTGAGCGATCTGCTGAATCTCCGCGTCCGGAACTTCAGTCTGAGCCGCTCGACGCTTTATTGGAACAACCAAAGGGTTCCGCTCGATCTCGCGGCGAAAGATCTCGCTCTGCTTTTGAGATTTGGCCGGGCGCATGCTTACGCCGGGTCGTTTTCCTCCTCCAGCCTGAGATGTCGTGTTTACGGCCACATTCTGCCTTCTCTGACCATAGCCACCCGGATCAAACTCTCAGCGCATGAGGTTGACCTGCATGATGTCGTCTGGCGCGCCGGAGGCGGAAAGGGAAGGGGAACGGTCACTGTGCAATTGACGGATCCTCTCAGCGTCCAGTTTGCACTGGCCGGTGGAGTTGATCTTGCTCCTTTCGCGCGCGCCTTAGACCTTTCCTCACTTCGGCGCGGTGAGGCGCGGTTTAGCGCCCAGGGAACCTATGCCCGAGGTCTACTGTATGGGTCGGGTCACGTCGCAGGCCGCAACCTGCTCGCCGAGTTCGGAGACTTCAAGCCGGGCGCAGCCGATGTATCGGCGGATTTCCGGCTCGATCCGGGCCATCTTGCTCTGTCACGGATCACGGCTCGGATCCTGAACGGCGAAGCCCGGGGGAAGGCTACGGCGGAATTGAGGATGACAGCGCCGCGCGTCAGGTTTCAAGGAGCTGTTCAGGGTATCGACCTCGCGTCCTTCATTCAGGCCATTCCCGGCGGCGGGACGGCGCTAAATCTGCTTGATCTGGATTCCGGCTTGAGCGGTGATGTAGGGTTTTCCTATAACCAGTCGCCTGGAGAATTCCGCGCGAATTTTGACGTGAAAGGCACGCCCCAATTCGCAAGGCCGGGCGTCTTCATGCCAGTTAGCGGCGCGGCGAGCGGTTCAGTGAAAATCGGAAAAGAATTTGAATTTCAGATTGCGAGCGCCCTCGTAAACACTCCGCACTCGAGCCTGAAAGCTCAAGGATTGCTTGCGAACATGGCGTCAAATCTTCAATTTCAATACCAGACGACGGATTTCGAAGAATCGCGAAAATTCGTTCAATATCTCGAGGAGCCGAAGACGCCGGTCCCGCTCGTGCTCGAATCGCGGGCTTATTTTTCGGGAACCGTTCACGGATCTGTGATGCGGCCGGAGATTCACGGAGAAATCAAGTGCGGGCCGTTCAAGTATGCAGGATATCCGTGGAATGGGTTTTCAGGAGACGTCATTTTGTCGCCCGCGCTGGCGCAAGTAGCCAACGGGCGGCTGTTGGCTGGCAAGAGCCCCTTTGCCCTTGATGTCCGGACCACGCTGACGGACTGGCAAGTGACTCCGGCCTCGCAGATAGAAGCGACGGCGCAAGCCTACCAATCGCCGTTGGAAGGAATCCGGGATGCATTGGGACTTTCATATCCGGTGAGTGGGTTGATGGATGGAGGGGTCCGGTTCAAAGGCACTCCCGCAAACCTGGAAGGCGGCGGCAAGATCGAAATTCGGCAGGCCGAAGTTGCGGGCGAGCCGATTGACCTGATCCTGGCTCAGGGGGTCATCGCCAACTCCGTCTTAGACCTCACGAAAATTGAAGTCGACAAGGGCGAAGGCAAACTGGCCGGACTTGGGCGTGTGGACTTGATTCACCAGACTTTTTCTGGGGAACTTCGCGGTGAGAATTTTCAGTTGGCAGGATTCCGCAGTCTTGCCCTGCCGGCCCGCGGCAAGGACGGTCAAAAAGCCATTCGAGGCCTGGAGGGCACAACGGGAATCCATCTGCAAGGGTCGGGGAGCTTCGAGAATCCTCATGTCGAAGCCGAGGTGGACATTCCGGACTTCCGGCTCGGCGAAGTTAACGCCGGCCGTTTCGAACTCACGTTTGGCCTGAAAGGTCGGTCGGCCCAGCTTTCGGCAAACCTCGCGGGTCCGCAGGGTTCCGCTGGGCTTACCGCCTCGGCGCGGGCCGAGGGCGACTGGCCCGTCCAGTTCAGCGGAAAATTAGAAGAATTTCGCCTCGGCACCGGAATCGATTGGGTTGAAAACCGGGGCTCGCAGGGGCAACTCAGTGCGAGCGGTACTTTTGAAGGCCACGGCTTTTTGCGGAGGCCTTCGACGTTGGTTATGGAGGCCAAGATTCAAGACGTGAAAGCCAGGGTTGGCGGTTTGACCTGGACGAATCGCCAGCCCGTCCATTTGACCTACGCGGACCGGAAACTTACGGCAGATTCCTTTCAACTCAGCGGACCGTCCACAGACATTCGGCTTGGAGGTTCGTTGCGGCTGACCCATCCTGTGGAGCTCGATTTCCAGGCGATGGGACACAGTGAGGCTGCGCTTTTCAGTGTCTTCGATCCCTCGCTCCAGGCGGTTGGGACATTCGATGCGCAACTGAGTGTGCGCGGCACGCTGGACAATCCTGCGCTCTCCGGCACCATTGATGTAAAGAACCTGGGGTTTGGATATACCAACTTTCCGTTTCAGGTGGCTGGGCTGAACGGAAAAATTGAGTTACGGGGAAATCACGCCAACATTGTCCAGCTCGGCTCGCACAGCGGCCAGAGTTCAATTCAATTAAGGGGCTTTGTGGCGTTCGGCGCGCACTCCCGTTATGACTTTACGGCTGACCTGGGCCGTGCCCGCCTCGGATTTCCCACGGACTTTACTTCACTGCTCTCGGGCAATCTTGAGCTCTCCGGAACCGAAAGCGGTGGCCAGCTCTCCGGTAACCTGTCCGTCACGCAGATGTTTGCTCGCTCCGGCTTCAACCTGCTCTCCTGGCTCGGCAGAGTTGGCTCGCCTGCGCCGCCCGCGCCCCGAGTGTCGAATCCCCTTGCCTCAAGAATCCGGATGAACATTGCTCTCTCCACCTCGCCCGACGTGAGCCTTGAATCCCATGATCTGAGCTTTATCGCCGTCATCGACGCGAACCTCCAGGGCACGGTGGCCGATCCGGTGGTGCTGGGGACCGTCCACCTCCGAAGCGGCGACGCTTTAATCCGTGGCAACCGCTACAAAATTAGCCGCGGTGACATCACCATGACCAGCCCGGTTCGCACCCAGCCAGTGCTCGACCTGGAGGCTACGACGCGCCTGGCGCACTACGACGTGACGCTGGACGTCACGGGTCCGCTCGACCGCGCCAAGATCGCCTACCGGTCCGATCCACCTCTGCCCACGGAGGACATTCTTTCCCTTCTGGCTCTGGGCTACGCTCCTCAACTCCAGCAATTGAGCGCCGGCGGAGCTCAACCCACCGCCGCCATCGGGGCCAGCGCCCTCCTTTCGCAGGCCCTCTCCAGCCAGTTTTCCGGCAGGGTGCAGCGGTTGTTGGGCGTGAGCCGCATTCGTATTGACCCCAACCTGATTGGTCCCACCACCGCGGGCGGCGCGCGGGTGACGATCGAGGAACAGGTGAGGCCCGACGTAACGCTGACGTACGCCACCAACACGGGAGCGGCACAACAGCGTGATATCCGCTTGGAATGGGATCTTTCGGATCGCATCTCCCTGATTGGCGAGCAGGATATCAATGGCGTCTACGGTGTGGAGCTACGATTTCGACATCGATTCAAATAGGTGCAGGCCGATTCCTGCCTTGCCGCCGCAGTCAAGCCGGAATCGGCAGAGGCTCCCAAAGGCGGTCAAATTAAGACGTCTTGGCC
>JBOGKI010000153.1:0-8888 GCA_050745605.1 Terriglobia bacterium
GCCCACGGCCTGGACGCAATCAAGCGCTTGAGGCTGGTTCTCCTCATGCCCCATTGTATGCCATAGGCCGCCAGCAAATTCAAGTCCATCTCATCGTGGGCAAAGGGATTCGTGCGTCCTCAGACTGCTTCCGCAAGCAGATTCCTCTCCTCGCGCCGCATGGCGTGTCACGCCGGGCGACGCGAGAGATCGCCATGATTCAGGTGATGACCGGGGAGTGGCGGAAATCGGATGCAAAATTATGGCGCGAGACATGACCCCGTTAGAGCCTTCCGGCCATCGTGACTGCCAAAAGGCGTTGAGCCGTGATGCAAGATCTAGCCGTGTCGGTGGGTTCAGGTTAAACTGATAACTACAAAGCCGGGCCTGTAGCTCAGACGGATAGAGCAACGGTTTCCTAAACCGTGGGTCGGGAGTTCGAATCTCCCCAGGCCTACCAACTTCTCACGGCTTTTCTGTAAGTTACGCGACATAGGTAATTGACTTACCTTGTTTGGGGTGCATATTGGGTGCATATTGCTTCGAGCGAGCGCATTGCTGCGACTGCATCCGCAGGCACCGACTTTACGTAGCTGTTCATTGTGGTTCAGAGATTCGAGTGTCGGAGAACGGCTTGAATCGTTTTGTCCGGCACTCCAAGCTGGTAGAGATTCGTCGCGAGGCCGCGACGGAAGCCGCGCACTCCAACCGGAACATTTCTGTCAAACAGGATGCGCAACGCGGTGACTCTGGGCGTAAGTCAAAATCGCCTCGACTCGTTCGGGCGGGATTTCGAACTGTTCTGCGATTTCAGCGGGGCTGACGCCATAATCGAAGTTATCGACAATGGCGTCGACCGACATCCGTGTACCACGCAGCACAGGGGCGCCGCTTTGCACTCCCGGCTTCACCTCGACGAGCGGGCATTCCGACCAGTCAATTTTTTCCATGGCCGCCATAGATACCTCCCAATTACCATGATTCCATGTTTTCACCCTAAAAACCAGAGCGTGCCATTAAAGCTGCTGACTTGGTACACTGGCCAGCGGATTGCATTTCCTTGGGCCTCCATCCTGAATTTCGAGTCTGGAGTTTGCGCCTCCACCCGCCGCGCCGTAGAGGATCGCCGCTCGGATGTCCTCGGGCGTTGGGCGGGGATAATCTCCGAGTAGCTCGGCTTCGCTCGCCCCCTCGGCAAGCTTGCGCAGGATCAGCTCGACGGTGATTCGCGTCCCCCGCATCAGCGGTTTGCCCATCATTACCGCCGGCCTGATCTGGATTCGGTCAGCCGTCATCGCCTTTTCCTCCAGCGCCCATACTTGCGCACCAGTTAATCGTTCCTCAGCCAGCATTTGCAGGTCGGTCGCGTTCATCTGCCAGATAAGCACACACCGCTGCTTGGGTCCCGTCTAGCGACGGCGTGGCGGGTCGGGCTTTTCAGGATTTAGTGCTGCCAGTTACTGACCAGAGCACGTCACCCGCCAACTATTTTTCACCGGTCGACAAATGTGAGGAGCGCCGGCAACATAGACAACGCGGGCGTTTGCGAGGGCACCCGGGAACGCCCCAGGCTGGCCGACCCGAAGAGGGAATTTTTGATCGACGGGCAGGTGCAAGGCGGCGTTTTCTTGTGATTTACCAGACGAGCGAAGTGATGGAATCTGGGGGAAGCACCAGGTTCAGCGCGCGAGTTGCGAGCGTACACTGGACGCGCTGTTCGGCATCAGTATTGTTGTTGGTCACCACCAGCACGCGGCTTCCATCCTTATTTTCTGCCGCAACGTGATCGACGCCGGGCAAGTCGCCCCAGGATGCAAAAACGTGCGCGCCTCTTTGGATCGCTTTTGAATAATGAGGGAAGGCGAAGTACGCCCCGCTGTGTGTGAGTTGCTTGGACTTGGAATTGACGCAGACAAGGCCGCCGCGCCGGAGAGGACGGGGCGGGTTGGTGATATCAGGCCGGCCGTCCTCATTAAGGAGAAGGTTCCAGACGCAAACGCATCGGGCCCAGTTGCGGAGCATGTCCGTGAAAGCGCTGGACCATCGGGCCCAGTCCGTCCCGTAAGGGGGAAATGTAAACCTGTGACGCTTCCCCGGCGCAAAGAGGTGCGCTGGAGGCCCTCCCTCCGTAAAGTACATGTGCTTCTTCGGAAACATGTCGTGCACCCGGCTCATTGCATCCGGCGCTCCGGCGTAGGAGTGCCAGGCGACGCCATCGACGTATTTATACACTCCTTCGTTGCTCAGCTCATCGACGACGCGGCCCCAAAGATTATAGTTGTGATCGAGAATCCATATTTTAGTGTCCAGCGAGGCCTGTTCCAGACCTGGGCCGAGGTGATCCATTACAAAGCCCATTTCGTATTGCTGTCCCCAGAGCGTGGCTGGAAAACGCCCATCCTGGTCCGTGTCCACCTCGTTGTTGACGGTAATGGCCTGAATCTTTATGCCTGCGGCGGCGTAAGCCTGAAGAAACTTGACGAAATATTGCGCGTGAGGAGCGAACCAGTGCTCGCGCATCGAGCCGCCCAGCATTGATCCGCCCGCCTTCATCCATCCTGGAGGACTCCATACGCACGAGAAGAGGAAAAGATCCGGATTGATCTCCCTTGCCTCCCGCAGCGTGGGGAGAATCCATTGACGATCGTGGTCAATGCTGAACCGCTTCAACTCAGGGTCAGGTTCAGGGCTGTCATCCAAGCTATACATCTTTGTCGAGTAATCGCTCGACCCGATGCAGGTTCGACCCACGGACAAGCCCAGTCCTTCCGGCCCGTAAAGCTCAGACAGGAGTGCGTGGCGGGCCTCGGGCGCCATTTGATGAAAGAGATAGCAGGAGGCATCGGTAAACGCGCCTCCGAATCCCAATATTTCCTGGTTGAAGACGCCCGGATCAAGATGAATGCCCGAGGGAGACGCTCCCGTCCACGTTCCCCATTGGGGCGGCGATTGAATCGGCTGAAATTTCTCATATTGGGTCGTTCTCCAGGCGCGGACGGGCCGCGGAGCTTCTGTGGATTCGGCGCGCAACTGGACCCTGCCTGCAACGGCTGCGGACGCGCTGACGGACGCCGCTACCTTCAGAAAATCGCGACGATTTGTCTTATTCATACGCCTTCTCCTTTTCAAGAGGCGGCCTTCCGGGGGCGGATCTTTTCCGGAGCGACGACGCCATGTCCCTCCTCAATCGAGTAGAACCGGTCTGCGCCGAGCCCGGTCAAAGTCTCGGTTCCGCCGCTCGGCCACGAGATCTCCAGCTTGTCCGCGCGGTCATGTTTGCCGAGTCCGAAGTGGAGGCGAAGGTCGCTCTGGGACAGATAGCTGCCGCCGCTCACAATTTCTCCGGTCTGAATGAGGTCTCCGGAGACCACTCTTGCGCGCGCATTCACAGCCAGGCGGTTGCTCTTTGTCCCCTGCAATTCAACGCCGATCCAGTGGTTTTGCGGGCCGCCCTCAGGCCGTAGAATCATCGGCTGCCCCTGCAGATTTTCAATCACAATCTCCAGACGGCCGTCGTTGAACAGGTCCCCAACCGCGAGGCCGCGGCTGACTTGCGGAATCTGAATCGCCGGACCGACCAGTTTGCTGATGTTTCGGAATGTCCCGTTGCGCTGGTTGAGAAACAGAAGTTTTGGCTCACGGTATCGCGTGCCGACATTCCCGGAGTCTACCTGGGGATAGACATGCCCGTTCACCATGAAAAATTCGGGCCACCCGTCATTGTCGAAATCAGAAAACGTATCCCCCCATCCAACGTATTGAGCAGTGCTCGGCGCGATTCCACATCCATAGGAGACGTCGGTGAAGGTCATCTCGCCATCGTTCCGAAACAACGCCGCGTACTCGTCGCTGAAATGAGTGATGGCGATAGAAAAACGGCCGGTGTGCACGTAGTCGCCGAGTGCTATTCCCATGTTGGCCTGAGCATTCCCGTCCTGATTCACGGCTACGCCGGCCTGGTACGCTATGTCCGTAAAACGGCCGTTTCCGTCGTTGCGATACAGATAATTCTGCTCGCCGTCGTTGGCCACAAAGAGATCGAGCAAGCCGTCGTTGTTGAAATCGCACCAAACCGCCGTCAGTCCGAAACGCCCTGCCGAGTCACCCACTCCGGCTTGGCTCGACACATCTGTGAATGTCCCGTCTCCGTTGTTGTGGTACAGATTGTCGGGAGAGCCCTTGAGTCCTCGCGGCCCGCACTGCACGGAAATACCATGGTACTGGCAGTTTATTTGCGAACCGAATTTCGGAAGGTCGTCAAGATGGAAATCCACATAGTGGGCCACAAAAAGATCAAGCCGGCCGTCCCGGTCGTAGTCCCCGAAAGCGGCGCCGGTAGCCCAGCCCGAGTCGCTTGCCAGACCCGCCTGTCTGGTGACGTCCGTAAACGTGCTGTCGCCATTATTCCGGTAGAGAACAACCCCGCCGAAGCAAGTGACAAGCAGGTCGGGCCAGCCATCGTTGTTATAGTCGCCCACCACGGCGCCCATCGCCCAGCCGGGATAGCCCACGCCGGCCTTCTCGGTGACATCGGTGAATGTTCCGTCGCGATTATTATGGTAGAGGGCGCTGCGCGCTTTCTTGCCCGCCAGCGCCATAGCCACGCTGGGGGCACTGGTGAAGTAGATATCAAGCCAGCCGTCCCGGTCATAATCGATCAGCGCAACTCCGCCGCTCATGGACTCCACGATGTACCTCTGTTCCGGACTGGACAAATGGTCAAAGCGAATGCCGGTGGAACCGGTGATATCGGTCAAGCGTGGGAAAAACTCCTGTGCATGAGGGGCTGACGCGTCCTGACTCCCTGGTGAATCTCTTCCGGATGACATCCGCACCGGATCAACGGCCTTGGGCCCAGCCCGTAGCTGGCTGCGGGCTGTGAGGGTTGTGGAGACGCCAAAGGATGTGGCCATTTTCAGAAATTCGCGGCGGCTTGTCGGATTCAGAAATGTCCTCCTAGACGCCGTATTCACCCCAAAATCAGCCCATGTCGCTTGTCTCGCCGGCAACGACCTACTTATATCTGGCTTCAGTCTCGTCGGGCTCTTCCTTGGCTGGTTCCACGCGCAGCGTATGGTAAAGGCTCTGAAGTTTCGCCTTCATGGCTTTGTATTTCTGGTATTGCTGGAGTTCGCGCTGGGCATCCGCGCTGCGTCCGGTCCGCCGATAGAGCGTGCTCAGGCGGAAATGGGCCACCGCGCCGGTAGGGTCAAGCTGGATGGCACGCTTGAGAAGCGGCTCGGCCTTCTCCATCTGGCCCATTGACATCAGAACCTTGGCGAGGCCGAGGCTGGCTTGCGCGTCATCGGGGCGGAGTTCGACGGCCCGCGTGTACCGCTCGTAGGCGTCCTTGAGATCGCCTTCCTCAGCCGCGATGTCGCCCAGCCTGCATTCCGACGCTTCATCAAAGGGATTAAGCGCCAGGGCTTTTTTGTACTCGCCCTCGGCCTCTTCCCGGGTGGCGGCCGAAGCGTTCAGCACCTCGGCAAGCTCATAATGGGGACCGGGAAGCTGCGGGTCGATCTTGATCGCCACACGGAAATTCTCGATCGCTTCCGCCGGGTGCCCATGCTTCGCCAGCTCGAGCCCCATTAATTCATGCATGTAGACGGACTTCGGAGCGACGACCATCAAGCTGAGTACGGACTGCTCCGTAAGCTCCGAATAGATTCGGTAGGCGCTGTAGAGAATCGCCTCATTCGTCGGTTCCATCTTCCGCAGAACGCCAATGGTCGCCGCGGCTTTATCCAGATCGCCCGTTTGCGAGTAGAGGTCGATCAGCTCCATGCCGGTTTCAATGCGAATCTTCTCGTCCTGCACTTTTGGAAAGGCTTTCTCCAAATCGCCGCGAGCCTCCTTGAAGTCGCCCGTCCGCTTTTCGGCGATGCCCAGAAGAGCCTCAATCCTCCACAGCGCGGGCCGCAGTTCTAGCGCAGCCCGGAATTGCGGAATTGCCTCCGCATACTTCCCCTGGAAGAACAACAGCACCCCCAAGTTCCCGCGGGCATCCACGTTGTTCGGGTCGAGCGCCACGATGGCGCCGAATTCGGACGCCGCGAGGTCGAGCTTGCGCTCCGTGAGGTATTCCTGCGCCCGACGGGCGTGGGATTCAAGTTGTTGCTGGCGGGTGGGAGCAGACTGGGAGAAACATGGGCGGGCGACAATGAAGAGCACCGCCCCGAGCAAAACAGCGACTTCTCGTTTCCTCATTCCACCATTATCACACGCCGGGCGAACCTTGGTTCGGCACTTCATTCGCCCGCAAGCGAAACGAAAAGGGACGGCGGCATTTGCCGCCGTCCTTTTTCAAACGAGCGTGGTTAGAAGGAAAGCCGGGCGCCGAGTTGAATAGACCGAGAGGCATTCTGGACGCTGGTGATGGTGGCCACGGCCGGATTACTTACGTCATTGTTCGGCAGGTCGAAGCTGGGATGGTTCAGGGCGTTCATAGCGTCGGCCCGAAGTGTGAACCGAACTCGTTCCTTGTAATGCCAAGTCTTAGCAAGAGAGAAGTCGATGTCCGACAGCTTTGGGCCCCGCAGGGTGTTTCTTCCTACATCCCCGAACGTTCCGTTACCCTGCTGGGCCGGGGTCTCAAAGGCTGCGGGGTTGAACCATTCTGAAAGATTCGGGTTGCTAACTTTCGGCGAGACACCGGGCGCGACGTTGGCATACGCCGTGCCGGCCTGCGAATAGTCGTTAACACCAAAGTCCAACATCGTGAACGGAGTTCCGCTCTGGTAGATAAAGGTTCCCGCCAGGCGCCATCCGCCGAGAACACTGTCAGCGATGGCACTGTTGTTCATAAAGGGCTTGCCGATGCCAAACGGCAGTTCGTATGTCGCTGTCCCCTTGAGCGCTTGCGGGATGTCGAAGTTCGAGTTACCGTAGTTAGCGGCGGGATTGTTCCCGATTTGCCAGTTCTGAGCCCCGGCGGTGCTCCCCCATCCGGCCGAGTCCTGGTCATCCAGCATATGCGACCAGGCATAGTTCGCGTCGAAGGTTAGCCCGTTGGAATAACGCTTCCGCACCACGATTTGCAACGAATTGTAGCTGGAGATGGCGTTGAAGTTCGAGCCCCCAAGGCCTCCGAACGCCGGATACGGACGCTCGCAAGTGGTGGGACTCGCAGCAATGGTCGCGGGCGTTGCCCCGTTGCAAGCCGATACATCGTTGGGATTCAGCAGGGCCGGGTTAGTGATTTGGTTAAGGTCCGTTATGTACTGCAGATTGCTGCCGTGACTGCCGACGTAAGCAACCGACATCATAAAATCCTTAGCGAACTGATGCTCGACAGAGAGTGTCCATTCGTAGATTTCCCCCGGCTTGATGTTATACGGTTCGATAGGGGGACTAAAGACGGGATTCGTAATGTAGGAGGCCGGGTTCCTCGAGGCCTGAATGTAAGGCAGGGCGTTGGCCATCATCCCAGCGCTCGAGCTTAATACGAGCGGGGTAGCGTTGCCGGTGCCGGAAATCCAGCCCGTGTCTCCCGATGCGGCAAGAGGGTCGCTATTGCTGCCCTGAGAGGCGGAGCCGAAGCCCAGTTGCCCACCGCCCTCGCCTCCATAGAGGTCCATGCTGTAGTTATAGGCGAAGAGCCCTGCACCGCCTCGGATGGTGGTATTGTTCTTGGGCGTCCAGGCAAAGCCGGCCCGAGGGAGGAAGAGGTTCCAAACCGGCTTCTGCAAGGTGGTTCGGTTATCCTGGCCGGCAAACCACAGCGCGCCCGCGGTGCCCGCGAAGGGGCCGACGGTATTGATGAGATTCTGGTTGAAATCGCCATAGCGATTGTGCTCCTCGCTCATGCCCGTGTTCCCCGTCCAGCGCAAGCCGAGGTTGAGGGTGAGGTTGGGCTTGATTTTCCAGTCGTCTTGAATGAAGGCTTGCGGGCTCTTCATCCGCATGCCGTTTATATACTGATTCAGCGCGGACCAGTTTTGGATATTGCCCAGCAGGAAATCCGCGAAGCCCGACCCAGCGGTTGAAGTATTCAGCGCTCCATTGCTTATGCCGGCTGTGTATTGCCCGCTAAAACCGTAGTTGCCGGCCGTGTTGGCGCCCCAAGCCGTGGTGTTGCCCTCGCTCATCAGCACCTCAAGGCCGAACTTCAGGATGTGCTTGCCGCGGATCAGCGTCACCACATCCGCCGGGTCAAACGAGTTCTCGATGTAAATGGCGTCCGTAGCTGGTCCCAAGCCAGTCACGGCGTTTACGCCGCTCGGGAAGATTCCCGGGAATTGGTTAAAATGGGTATCTTGCAGGCCAAATGCCGAGCCGGGATCCAACCCGATAGTGGAAGAAAGGAAAAAGTTACCTTGCCGGGTATAGCCAAATCGAAATTCGTTCACGATCGTCGGACTGATCGTGTATGTGTCGGTAATCTGCGCGTTGACGCCGTCCACGTCCCCGGTGCCGCAGTCCACTGGGCAGGGCAACCCGCCATTATCGACCCCGGGGTTGTCTTTCTCGGTTATTGAGAAGCTGATGCGGTTCTTCTCGCTCACGTTGTAGTCCAAGCGTCCAAAATATCTGAGAACCGGGGACGGACTGGGAACCAAAACGAAGGCGTTATTTGCACATTCGTTCTGGTAGGGGGCGGGCGCGCAGGTTCCCACCCCTTGCGGCGCAGTGGGCCAGCCATATTTAGAAGTCATAATGGCCGACGCCACCGGGTCGAACCGGCTGGTGGGAATCTGGTTGTTCAGGAATTGGGTCCGACTTAATGTCGCGCCCGACCCGGTTGTGGTGAGCGGGTCATAGATGGGGTACATGCCGGTGAAATTACCCGCCTCCATAGCAGCAGTCGGGAGGGTAAGATACGTTGTATATGAGCTGTTATTAACTATCCTGTCGCGGTCGAAGAAGAAAAATAACTTGTTCTTAATAATCGGCCCGCCGATCGAGCC
>JBOGKI010000154.1:0-8885 GCA_050745605.1 Terriglobia bacterium
ACATACAGTACAATGTCGTCGCCACCCGCGAAGCTAGACCCGGCGCTACTTGCTCTTGAGAATCTATCGGTCTGCCGCGTTATCCATTCGACGATCGCAGCGACGGCCGCACGATCCTGCGGAGCAGCCAGAACAGCAGACAGCCCATTCCGGATCCAAGCAGCGTGGCCATGCCGAGGGCGAAAGTCATTTGCCCTTCAATGTGCCGTACCGTGGACAGCCCTCCGGAGAATTCAGGCGCGCAATAGATCGTAGGCACGCCAGTGAGAGCTGTGAACGCGATCGCTGCTACGATAAGGATCTGCTCCCACAAGGCCAGCAGAAAAACCGCCAATACCACATTGGAATAGCCTCCGAAGTTCCGCGCATGGATGAATAAAACCGCCAATAATACGCAGAAAGCGGTGGCCACGCTTACGCTAATGACCTGGACCAGCCCTCGTGGGGCGTGCGCCGCCGCCAGCCCCATCCGCAGCGCCCACACGCCGGCAATCAGCGCCAACAAAGGCCACAGCAGCCGGATGTGATCTCGCAGTCCGCGCCCGTTTATTTTCATGCTCCCTCCTCCGCCAGCGGTAATGCTTTGACCAGCAGAAGTGTCATATCATCTTCCGGATCAGGGCCTGACCAGTCGCGCACTGCCGCCAGCACCTGCCGCTGGATCTCGGCCAGGGACTGGCTGCAGTGAGCTTTAATGATGCGCTCTAACCGCGATTCTCCGAATTCCTGTTTCTGACCGATGCCGGCTTCGACGATCCCGTCTGAATACACCACTAATAAGTCACCGGGCTGCAGCTCAACCTCGCCTGCCTCAAAATTGAGGTCCTGAAACAAGCCGATGGGGGGACCCCCGCGGTCCAGGCGCAAGCCACGGCGGGTCCCGCAGAGAAACGGCAAGGGATGACCGGCATTAATGTAGCGAAGGAGCCGGGAAGCGGGGTTCCATTCGCCATAGAAAAACGTGGCGAACCGGGAATCCTCCGTCACCTGATAAAGGCGGCGGTTCAAATGGGCGCAGACCTCGCAAGGTGAGTGGCCCGCCTCAGCCAGCGTGCGGAGCACGGCTTGTAGGTTGGACATGAGGATGGCGGCCGACACTCCCTTGCCGCTGATGTCTGCCACCACAAAGATCAAGCGGCCGTTGGCAAGCTGCAGCACGTCGTAATAATCCCCGCTGATTCCCTTGGCCGGCACACAAATTCCCGAGAATTCCAGGCCGCCGCCGCTCGGGAAGCTTCGGGGAAAAAGTCCTTTCTGAACTTCAAAAGCAATATTCAGTTCTGCTTCTTTGCGCGCTAACTCGCGGCGACTGGCTCTCAACTCAAGCTGCACCTTGTACAGAGCTACACCAAGCACCGCGGCTGCCGTCGTGACCCCAAAGGTCAAGGCAAAGGCCACGTATCTCGATTTCTCGAACAGACCGTGCCCGGCATAGAGCAGCAGCCCGGCCCCAACAAGCAGGCCAGCGAGATAGATTCTGTCGCGCATGAGCATCCCCAGTTTCCACGAAAAAGAGAGCCTGTCAAGGGCCCCTGGTATCGCAACGGCCTCGGGCACGGCGGCCGGTGCGCCACCCTCGAAGATTGGTTTGATCCGCCCCAGGTGCGCGGCGGTAAGTGCTGGTGGTGATAAACTGCAACTGGCTAGGTTCGAAGTAGCGACGGTAAACCGGCATGGCGGTCAGGGCAGGTCTACGCTGCCGTCGAGAACGGCCCGAGCTTGGCAGTTTGACTGGCGCAGCCCCCCTGCAATGGAAGCGGGAATCTCGTCGCGGGTTTGGGACGTCAGAGACTTGATCCGGACTTAAACGGCACAAAAAAAGTTCTTTGTCAATATAAATTTGTGATATCGTGGGGCATAGGAGGGATACGCCCCAGATGCCGACGAGCTTTCTAAAAAGGGAGATCGACTTCGATTTCGACTTGGAGAAGTTTTTGGCCGCACTCCACTATCTGGCTGCTCGTCAAGTCCCAGAACTCGACAAATACAAGATATGCAAATTGCTTTTCCTAGCTGACAAGTATCATTTGGTCAGATTCGGAAGACCGATTTTAGGTGATCGTTACTGCCCGCTCCCGCACGGCCCCGTTCCGTCTCATTCCCTCGATTTGCTCAATGAATTTATCAAGGGAGAAAGCGGAGAGAATCGCAGCGAAGAAACGCGGCGCATCGAGGAAGTCGTCGAACTGGACCGACGATTTCAATATCCACGTTTTGTAGCGAAAAGAAAAATGAGCCACGAGGAGATCGAGGTTCTTTCTAAGTCTGATATGGACTCTCTCGATCATGTTATAAAAACCTTCGGCCAGAAGGGATTTTACGAACTGAAAAGCCTGACCCATTCTGTTTACGCTTACCAGAGGGCAGCCGAAAACCTCTCGGACATGCGATATGAGGATTTCTTCGAGGAAGACACGGACGCCATCGAAGGTGCCCTTGAGCAAATGCTTGAAGACTTTGAAATCAGGAGAGCGTTCTCTGCCAAGTGAGCCCTCTTGATCCTTCATCGATCCAACGCTTTACAGTCATAAGCCTCCCGTATCAGTTCCCCGGCTCGCCGTACCGTACATCGAAGTTATTTGTCGTCTTGGGACACCGAGGTGACCACGCCATCTGCATCAAGGCAACCTCCAAGGTCGACATCTACCTAAACAACGAAGAACGGATGGCGGGATGCGTCTTCTACAGGGCTGGCTCACTGAACTGCTTCCCCAAGGACACCGCTATCCAACCGGACAACCTGATACCAATCCCTCACGGACAACTCAAAGTGTGCCACGCCAAAGCGGAGCTTGAAATCCTACAAAGGCTTCCGTCGGACATTGAGGAACGATTGCGTTCCTCAATTCAGGCATCCTCAACGATGAGCGGGGTACAAAAGAAGATCGTTCGCGGGCTTCTTGACGATTAACATCCGGCACCAACACAGATTTAGGACACTACCGCGGGGCCAATCCGGTTGACAAGCGTATACTCATCGGGTATAATACGATGAGTAACTGATTAGCGGGGGTTCTTCTCATGAATCAATCAGCAACCGGCGTTCTCAGATGCCGCATCGACGCCGCTGTTTCGCGCGTGGTCCAGGTTGACCCGACGACCCCCTCCACGCACAAACCCACTGCGAAATCTGCAAAATACCCAATAAAAATGCGGGTCGGAACGATGTGGAAAGACGCCAAGCAGGGCTTTTATGCGAGCAAAGCCACCGAAGTGATTGAAAAGATAGGATCTGATTTTGGCCGTTACGAACAAACCCATTGTGAAATGGGCAGAAACCCAGTAAAAATGCGGGTGCGAGTGCAACGAAAGCAAAAAAAGAATTCTTTTTTTAAAGATTTCCACAGGCTGACGGTCTGCAACACATTGAAAACAGGACAAAATCAAAAGTCAAGAGCAACATGAATCCACGAACAAAGCCACCGAGTTCCGCTAAGCCATTGATTCTGATCGAGATAGCCTGCTTTTCTGGAAGACTATCCTAACCAATAGAAAATAAACGAGATACTGATTCACTTTTGGCTTTGCGCGGAAGCAAGGCCAAAAATCACCGTTTCGGAAGCTTTGCTCCCAGGGAATGCGGACGGTGTGACCCGAGGGCGTCGGCTTCGATACGAGCAGCTTCAACCCGGACACCAGAGCTGCGTCGAAGTTTGGGAGATGCAACGGCGAGAGGATAGACCCCTTCGCTGCGCTCAGGGTGACCCTGCCCAAGAGGTGTTCAGCACCCCGAACGCTTAAGAAGCCGGCCGCAGGCGCGGCATCAATTTGCGCAAGTAAGTACCCAATTCGCGGACGCCGAGCACCTTGGCTCCGATGGCGATGAGGATAAATCCGGTGGCGCTCGCGCCGAGCAAGACCAGGAAAGCACCATGAATGCTCTGCCAATGGATACGGGCCTCAAGCAGGCTGGCAACTTCGTGGCAGGCGAGCGCGCCGACGGTAGAGGCGATGCCCATTTTCAGGAGGAAGACAAGGAGCGTTTTGGATTCGGCGTTCTGGATGCGGCGGTTGAGCAGCACAAAAAGCACGGCGGTGTAAGCAATGACGCCAATGGAGCTGGCCAGCGCCAGGCCCAGGTGTTCCATGCGGCGCGACAGGAACCAGTACACCGGCAAGGTGAAAACCGTCATCACCGTGCCGGTGATGGCGGGCGTCAGCGTGTCGCGCACCGCGTAGAATCCCCGCGCCACGATGTTCTGGGCGCCCCAGGCGAACATTCCGATCGAGAAGAAATCCAGGGTCGCCGCGGTCGCGTCCAGGTCCGGCGGGCGCAACCGCGTGTGGGAGAAAACCATGTAAACCAGCGGCCGGCTCTCCGCGATGGTGAGCGCGGAAATGGGCAGCAGGATCAGCATGAGGCCCTTGAGGGCGGCGTTGATGGTGCGGTTGAGCTCCGCAAACCGTTTTTCCGAGTAAAGCTGGGCGAGGAACGGGAAGGCTGCAACCCCCACCGCCTGTCCCACCACGCCCAGCGGCACGCGCATCAGGTTCTTGGCGTAGGTGAGCCAGGTGATCGAGGCGGGCACGAGATAAGAACCGAAAAATCGGATGATCCAGTCGTCCGTGAAGACGATGGAGAACGCCAGCATGATAGGGACGGTGAGCTTGACGAAGAAACGGAAATCGGGATGGAGGACACGAAGATTAGGACGATAGCGAGCCCCGGCGCGGCGGGCGCCGTACATCTGCAACAGGAAGTTTCCGGTAAACGATCCGGCGAGGACACCGACGGCAAACCCGGTGATGCCGATCCGCGCCGCCAGCAGCACGCCCCCGGCGATGATTGCGGTGTTGTAAATCAGGGGCGCGACCGAAGGCACCACGAACTGGCCCTTGGCGTATTGAACGGCGCTCAGGATGCTGCCCTCGTAGAAAAAGAGCTGCGCGGGCAACATCAGGCGGGTCAGGAAAATGACATGACCTTTCTCGGAAGCGCGGAAGCCGGGAGCGATGGCCGTGGCAAGCTGGGGCGCGAAGATTTCTCCGACGATCACCAGCCCAACCAATACCAGTCCCATAAAGGTAACGACCGTGGAGAACACTCGCCAGCCGTCGTCTTCGCGGTTCTCCGCGATGCAGCGGGTGAGGACGGGGATGAAGGTGAGGCTGAGGAATGCGCCGGCGATCAGATAATTCAGGAAGTCCGGAAGCGTGAAGGCTGCGTAATAGGCGTCGGTGACGGCGTTCGAGCCGAATTCATGCGCCACCGTCCATTCCCGGGCGAAGCCCAGAATCCGGCTCAGCAAAATGCTGGCCATCACGATGCCGGCGGATTGAATGATGCGGCGGTTCAGCGAAGTTTGGGGCGTGGACGTCATGATGGGTGGCGGTTTTGAGCTGAACTCCGGCGGTGCGAGGACGGATCGGACCCGGGCCGGGCGCAAGCTGCGTTCATACCCTGGGAAAAGGAAAGCGCTGTGAGCAGGACAGGCAGCGCGCCATCAGCGGCCGGTTCAGCCTACGTTCCAGCCAGGTGCGGTGCGTTCTCTCAAATTGCTTGTCACCGCAGCGTGGACAGCCGCTGAAGCCGTCCGGATCAAAGTCCACCTGCCCCGGGCTTGGTGGGAGTTCGCCATTCTTCGTCGAAGCGTCCGCCTGATAAACGCCGCCTTGTCCGTTGGGAGTGAAAACTCTTTTGGGCACGATGCGTTTGCGCCGGCAATTGGAACACGCCCGAAGACGGTAACCGAGCGCCTCCACCAAGTGGTAAGTCCAGTCGCGCCGGACCGGCTCCGTCTTGGTCGCTCCGCATCTTTTACAGGGGGATGCCATGGGTACTACAAGAATATCGGGAGAAGCTTTGTTTGTGCAACATCTTCGGCTTGGGGGTACTGCTGCACTTTGGCTCCTGTAACGGCGGTCGGAGTTTAGACCGCCGTTGTTGATTCCGCATCGTTTTCGGCGCTCCTAGAGCGCTGCTACAGCAAACTGCACCACAACCGGCTTGCGTGCTGTATGTCCGGCCAGTGAATAAAGCCGTCCGGAATCGTCAAGACGGTCCTCTCAGCCTCGGGCGCGTCCCGGATCTCCCCGGCGAGCCATCCTCATTCGCGCTCTCTTTGTCTCTCCCTCATTTCCCGGCGGATGACGTCGGGATCGTCCAGCGGCGCGGAGCGCGCGGCGCTGGACTTCGCTCCGGTTTCATTCACTTTGTCCGGATCAAAGATACGAAGGTCCGGCGGCAAGGCGACGTACGGTGTAAAGTCGGGCTTGTCCGCGAACATGCTGGAAAGGTCTGTCGCCGCCGCGTCATATTGGTTCAGATACGGCAGGCCGAAAATCAGATCAATGGTCTTCAGAATGCTCATCATGCTGGTGTGGGCGTGGGAAACTCCGCGTCGCGCGTAGGGGCTGAGGGTGAGCAATAAGCTGCGGTGCGCGTCCACATGATCGGTTCCGTCCTGGGCGTCATCCTCGGTGACGAAAATAGCCATATCCTTCCAGTAGATGCTGTGGGAAAACAGCTCCACCAGCTTCCCCAGCGCCAGATCATTATCCGCAACATAGGAGGCCCGGTAGGAATAGCCGTCCGCCGGGCGAGGGTCTGCCGTGTGATCGTCGGGCAGCCAGATGAACAGGAATTGCGGCAGCGGATTTTTGCCGCTGGCGTAGCGCAGGTTGAATTCATCCTTAAACTGCTTCAGGCGGTACTGGTCCGAAATGTTGGTATTGAAAGTCGGGTAACGGCGCGAGGTATTTTCAAACAAGACCTCCGGCATGGGAATATTCACGGCTTCCCGCACACCGGTTGGAACCAGTCCGCCGCCTTCGGTATCTCCCGTCATTTCCATGTCCTCGCCGTAATTGCGAAAGCTGATGTGATGGCGCGCCAAGTGCTCCCAAAGCGAGCCAGCTTCCAGAAAAGCCTCGGGTATGGGGCTGGTGGAACCGATGCCCACCCGGCCGGGAGCGTTGTTATCGGGAATGAAATCGAACTGCCCGCCATAGGCCGCCGGCACCCCGGTTTCAATCACCTCGTTCGGATAGTTGCCCACCAGCCAATGATGACCGTCCACGGACACGTCGGAATCGACATAGTAGTTGTCGCTGACCGCGAAGCGCCGGGCCAGCGCGTGATGATTGGGCGTGACGCGGGCGTGCTCCACCCTCTCATGCAATTTCTCGTTTACGGCGGTAGAGTCCATGCCGTAGTCTGTCAGTTCGGGATCGGCCTCGACGTGAGCGCCGGGAATCGCGAGGTCGCCGAAAACCTGGTCGAAGGTGCGATTCTCTTTTACGATCAGAACGACGTGGTGAATCTCGGAGCTCGGTGTTCCCGCTGGAGGGATGGGGAAACCCGGAACGCGCAATGTGGCTCCGGCAGGCGGTAGGAAACCGTTATCGCGCAACACCTCATGCGTGTCAGAGTGGAGATCTGCGCGGGATGGGAGTGGAATGATGGAGACCGTCCCCTTCATCAGGTCGCCGATGTAAGCTCCTTCAGGCCCTTCGTGAAAGTCAGGACCTCCATTGGGCCCCGAGCCGAATCCTTTGGCGTTGGTCGCGTAAAGCAACGAGCCATCCGGACTGACGGCCACCCGGGCTGGAAACCAGCCCGTTGGAATGTAGCCCAGGGTCTTGCCGTTATGCGCATCCAGCTCGGCCACGGCGTTAATGCCGGAGCAGGCTACGTAAAGCCGCTTTTCATCCGGACTGAGCGCCAGGCCAAACGGCAACACGCCTCGCAAGCCGCGCACGGCGGCCGCAGGCTGAAGGGTCATCGTCTTTTCCACCTTCATTCGCCGTGTGTCGATGATGCTGATGCTGTCCTGGTTGGCGTTGGAGACGTAAATTCGCTGCCTCCCCGCCACCACTCCACCCGGACTGCTGCCTCCCACCGACTCATCTCCTACGGGCAGGCCGGTTCGCAGCTTGGCGGTCACGTGCGGCTGGGTGGGGTTTGAAAGGTCCAGCACCCAGAGCGAATTGGAAGCCATGGTGTTCGGATCACCCAGACCGGGCACGTGCTTGCCATCTACGATACCCCCGTTTGTCGCAGCCTCCGACGGGAATCCAAAGGCTGGAAAATCGATCCCGGTACCGGCCGGATCTTTCGGGTCGTAGCCGTCCACCAGCGAATAACGGAACATGCCGACATTCGTGACGTAAGCATGGCGTCCATCCGGCGCAAGCGCCAAAGCGAACGGGAAGCGGCCCACCGGAACACTCGCCACCACTTTCTTGACCGCGGTATCCATCACCACCAGCCGGAAATAAGCGATGTCCAGCGCGTAAAGAGTTTTCCCGTCCGGGGAGAGACGAATCTCCCCGGTCAGACTGTGCTCATAGTTCTTGCCTTGGAATTCACCGTTCAGGCTCATGGCGCCAAGGCTTTTGTGCGTGACCAGGTCGAAGATGCCGATTCCCCCGTTGTTGCCCTCGGAGACGTATAGCGTACGATTGTCTGGCGCAATGGCCGCGCCCATGTAGACGCTCTTCGGATCATCATCGCCCGGTTTGAATCCCGGCGGAATCTGCGCCACCTCCGGTTTTCTGCTATTGAGGCCGGTAATGATGGAGATCGAAAACGGCGCAGTTCCGCTGTTCACCGTAACCAGCGTCTTTCCGTCGGCGCTCGCCGCCAGGCCGTAGGGATGCGGGGCGACGGTCACCAGCCTACCGGACGGCGTGATCAGCCGGCCATTCGGCAAAACCGTTTCGCCCTTGCGGTCAATGTGCGTCGTCCGGTCAACCGCGGGCGCCGCGAGCTCCATCGCAATCTTCTTGCCGTGCTGCCCAGCCGCCGAAGGAGAGAGAATCCCACCCGCAAACAACAACACTAGACTCTTATAAATCAGGGATGATTTTTTCACGCTGTGCATGGATCACCGGTTCACGAGGTTGAGGAACCAAAGCGCCATCCTAGCACAACGGTGTAAACT
>JBOGKI010000155.1:0-8796 GCA_050745605.1 Terriglobia bacterium
CGGCGCTCATAGAGCGCCGCTACAGCACGGGTTTGATGGTAAAAAGTTAGCCGTGACATGACACTAGTGCGAACTCAACTTGTCACCCAAGTTGCGCTCGTGCTGGGCGTTCGCACGGTCGCCCAGAGACTGATAGAGCTGGGCCAATCGCCGGTGCGGCTCGGGATCCTCTGGCCGGGCTTCGGCAGCCCGCAGCAGATACTCGCGCGCGCGGGCGGCGTTGTGCTCTTCAAAGTTCTTTTGAGCCAAATCTAAGGCGGCTTTAAACAGCAGACCGGAAATATCGCCGTTTTCGGGTTTAAGCCGGTTGGCGTGATCGAGAACCGGATAGGCCGCAGCGTCATCGCCGAGAGCGTAGAGCGCCGCCCCCAGCGGCGCGTTGACCTCGAAAATGTCAGGACGCAACGCCACGGCTTTTCGCAGCGGACCCAGGGCCTCCCCATAGCGCTTCAGGCGGAAGTAGGTCAGTCCCAAATTGTATTGCATCTCGTAGGAATCGGGATCGATTTCCACCGCGAGCCGAAAAGGTTCGACCGCGTCGGTGTAATCGCGGTGTTGACCATAAAGTGTGCCGAGGCTCACCAGCTTGCCTAGGTCCTCAGGATCGAGGAGCTTTTGACACACGTTTCGAGCCTGCTCCAGCGGTTGGGTATCGAGACTGTGGCCGCAATCGAGCGCCTGCTGATTGGCCACAATGTCCTGTTGATGAAGCTCAGTGGCGGCGGCGAACGCCTTTTGGGCGTCTTGCTGACGCCCCATGGCGCGGTAGAGGAGGCCGAGGCGTTCACGGACGCGGGCATCATGCGGGGCTAGGCCCGCAGCCTGCTTCAGCCACTTCTCGGCGGAATTGAAATCCTTCTTCCTAAAATAGGCGTATCCAAGGTAATAAGGCGCATCGGGAAAGGGCGGCTTGGATACGGCAATCGTCAAATTGTGAATCGCCGCATCGAGGTTGCCGTCCATCAAATCCAGCCGCCCCAGGTAATAGTTGACGTTGGGATCGTCGCCGGTCTTTTTAAGCACCGCCTCGAATTGCTGGCGCGCTTCGTCGTGCTGCTGGAGCGCGAAGAGGACGACAGCGAGAGGAAATCGCGCCCGCACCGTCAGGTGTGGATCGAGCGCCAGCGCGGCTCGAAACTCGCGCTCGGCCGCCTCATAACGGTGGTTGTTCAGGTCCTCGTGACCTCGAGCCAGGTGAACTTCCGGGGTATCGGCAAGGGCCTGCGACCCGGGAGGCTGGGATGGCACCTGCGCCCGCGCCAAGGCTCCCGCGCTCGCGCACGCTACGATCAGCAGGGCCAGCAAAGCCCCGCCGGTTATTGGCGGCTCCCTTGAAAGACTCTTCATGACTTGCCGGAGAAAATGCTTCCCCTCTGCTCTACTGAGAATGACCAATGGTAGCGGCGGTCGGAGTTTATCCTGGCTGGGACGACCGTTTTTCGGCGCTCCCTTCCTGCGTCAGGGCAGGCTCCGAGCGCCGCTACACAGAAGGCGGAGATGGTTCGCCTATTCCTCATCCACGGGGTGAAGTTTGGCTTGATCGTCGGCCGCGGATTTGCGCCTCAATTCCTGCGATCGCGCCAGGGCCTGCCTCGCCAGCCCCGGCTTGCCCTCGTCGCGGTAGGCTTCGAACAGCAGGTAATGCAAATCTCCGTAACGATCGATGCTGGCTGACTGCTCAAGCTGTGCTATGGCCCTCTCCGGTTTCCCCATTTTGAGGTATGCCTTGCCCAGCACCGGACGCGCTTCGGTCAAAGTTGGATCATAGCGCAGCGCCGCCTCGAGATAGGGAATCCCCTTCTGCGGATCACGTTGGACTACATACAGCCGTCCTAGCAAAAAGAGGCTGCGCGCATCCGCGGGATTGAGCCGCAATGCCGTCTCCAATTCCGATTTTCCCGGGTCGATGTCGTTCTCTTCCAGAAGGAGTTCCCCCAAAGCTTGGTGAATGCTGAAATCATTGGGGTGCAATCGTTCCGCAGCTTCGTATTCCAGGAGGGCCTGCTTGTCGGCTTGACGGACGCGAAGCGCCTCACCCTTGAGTTCATGCGCCCGCCAGGAGTCCGGATAGGCGGCCGTCAACTGGTTGAAACAAGCGTCCGCCAGGCGAAGATAGCTCCGGCTCAGCCAGTAGATGGTCTCGGCGCTCCCCGGGTTCTGACCATAGGCCGCGGCAAACGCATCAGAAGCCGGCTCGTCGCGATGAAGCATGAGCAGCGTCCTGCCCAGCCGCAAGATGTCGCTGAGCGAAAGCTGCCTTTGCGAGCCGAGGAACTCCAGGCAAGAACGTTCCTGGTGGCGTTCGCACGCGGGCTGCGATGGCGAGCGCTCCTTTGAATCCGCAGCGCGGGCTGCTTTTGCGGCGCGCAAAAAGCTCAAACGCTCTTCGCCGGCGCGGCCGGTATCACCCGAGATCCGAAACAACGCACAAAGCAGGAACTCGCGGGCCGGGCTTGCCGGAGCGGTTTGAAGTTCGGAGGATGCCCGGCGCGCCTGCCCGGCGGGAACGTTGATCTCAGGAAAATCCGCCAATGCCTGGGTCAGGAACTCCGGTGACGATTTCCAGATTGACGCGATGGCGTCAAGCGCAGAGTGAGTGTTGCCTTTCCATAATTGTATCTCCGCCCACCCGAGCAGGGCAGGCTCTTCAAAAGGATGGCGGGAAAGCTCGGTCTTGAACTCAGCCTCGGATTCCTCCGTCTTCCTGGCGTGACTGAGCACTTGAGCCAGAGCTGCATGGAGGCCGCGTTGTGCCGGATCGACGCCCAGGGCTCTACGGTAGGCAAAAGCCGCATTGTTCCAGAGGCGCCGCTCTCCTAAGACATCTCCGGCGAGCCGCAGCGTCCAGGCGGAATCCGGAAACTGCCTTGACAATTGCGCCGTCGAGCCCTTCGCCAACTCGAGGTAATCCTGGCCGAGCGTGAACCAGGCGTCAGCTTTGTCGGGTTGAGTGGCGGCAAGCCGTCGAAACTCGGTGGCAGCCTTACCGTACTGATCTTCCGACAACTCTGCCGTGGCCAGCGCGCGCCTGGCTTCACGGTTCGAGGGATCGATGCTCAAGGCCTGATCGAGCGCAGGAATCGCCTTCTCAGGAGATCCCAGTTTCATGTAGCTGAGCCCGAGAAACAGATGGGCGGCCAGCAGATGCGGGCGCTCTCGGACCGCCTGGCTGAGGTCTACGGCCGCGAGCTTATAATCGCCCGCCGCGTGGTAAGCCAAACCCAGGTTGACTCGCGCTTCCACCAAGCCAGGGCGGAGGCGTAATACCTTATTGAAGTTTTCGATGGCGCTTCGAAAGCGGCCTGCCTGCATGTCCTGCTGGGCGGTGCGAAAAAGCCGCACCCATTCATCCTGGCTGGCAGAAGCGTCCTGCGGGCATGAGGACCGGACTGCCGGGACGGCAATGAGGCCTAAGAGGAAGACGAACAGGAGCCACTTACGGTGTACCATAGCTGAAATCCGCCAGCAGGTTGTCCCTATGGGCCATTATTATCTGGCGCTCCTTGACGCTAACGCAAGCAAAAAGGGGCCAGTACAGATGCGCCCCCGTTCGGCACGCAGGCGATTTTCCCGATGTCAGGCGCGGAGGCGGGTCGCGCATTTCATAAACAGCTTGATCCTTTTCCGGAAAGTCTAGAATCCTGACCATGAATGGATTAGCATCGGTGCGTACCTCATCTGCGCCTTGCGGAGATGCAAATGGATTCGCGTCCCGATTTTGAAGCACCGAGCTCCGCTGCTGCTTCCCAAAGCCGCGGAACGGCTTACGCGCTGCTCATCGCCATTGCGGCGGCGGTGGGAGGGTTGCTCTTCGGCTATGACACGGCCGTCATCTCAGGCGGCATCCTGTTTGTGCGCAGTCTGTTCCACCTGACGTCATTCCAGACTGAGATTGCGGTCAGCGCCGTCCTGGCCGGAGCCGCATTGGGCGCGGCGGTGGCCGGCTACTTCGCGGACCGTTTTGGCCGTAAACCGGTGCTGGTGGTGGACGCTATCATCTTTGGTGTATTCGCGGTGGTCACGGGCCTGTCCAACGGTTTGGCCATGTTCGTGGCGGCTCGATTTCTGGTGGGCTTCGGCGTGGGCGTTGCCTCAATGATTACGCCACTCTACATTGCAGAGGTTTCGCCCCCGAAAATTCGGGGTGCTTTTGTCACCCTCAATCAGCTTGCCATCGTCACCGGCATCGCCGTGGCCTATTACGTGGACTATCTTTTCTCCGGGGCAGGGAACTGGCGCGCCATGTTCATCAGCGCCGTGATTCCCTCGCTGGTTCTGCTGGTGGCATTGATTTTCTTGCCGGAGAGCCCGCGCTGGCTGGCGTCGCTGGGCCGTACCGGTGAGGCTTTTCGAATTCTATGCCGCATTGAAAATGTTTTCGATGCGCGGCGTCACCTCGACGAGCTTGAAGAGGTCACTAAGATGGACCGGCTGAAATTTGGCGATCTTTTCTCTCCCCGCTTTCGCAAAGCCTTGGTGGTAGGGGTGGGCCTCGCCATCTTCCAACAGGTCACCGGGATCAACGCCATCATCTATTACACGCCCACCATTTTGGAGATGGCGGGCTTCCACACCGCGTCGAGCGCCATTCTGGCAACCGTCTTGGTGGGCGCGGTGAACCTGGTCTTTACGATTGTCTCGCTTTTCCTGCTGGACCGCGTGGGCCGGAGGCCGCTGCTGCTGATTGGAATCGCCGGCATGGCGCTGAGCTTGGGCTGCCTCGGTTTCCTTTTTGGAACGGGCCATGTTTCCCGAGGTCCCATCCTCATCGATGTGCTTGTCTATCTGGCCTCATTTGCCATCGGGCTTGGGCCCATCTTCTGGCTGATGATTTCTGAGATTTATCCGACCACGATCCGTGGCCAGGCGATGTCGCTGGCCTCAGTGACCATCTGGATCTTCGACCTTCTGCTGTCCATCACTTTCCTGAGCCTGGTGGCAGGGCTGGGAGCGCGGCGGGCATTCTGGCTTTACGCGCTTTTGTCCGTCGCGGCTTTCTATTTCTCCGCCCGGAAAGTTCCCGAGACCAAAGGACGAACGCTGGAAGAAATCGAGGCTTCGTGGTGAGGTCCGCGGGTGATGACTTAGCCCGCAGCGTTTCGCGGCGATTGGAATTACTCTGTGTTCCCATGAACTCGCCCGTTGTTCAACTTATTTAGGCGCGATGAAGAGCCAGTGCGTCGCCCGCACCTTGCTCAAATGCTACATTTTGGCATTTTTGTGACGTCAAAAACGGGAAGCAAAGCCAAATTGTGATCTAACCCATTTGTATTTAATTACTTGCCGGGATCGTTTTCTTAAATATCCACAAGTTGCTCATAATAAAAGCTTTGCTGTCCTATCGGTGGCTTTGCTTCTTGGGTTTGGATTCATTTTCACTATGATTTCGTTGTATTATCAACAACTTATGGGTTTGCTTAAACAATCCTTTGGGGAATTGTGATTTCCAGCCGCCGGTAACGCAGAACCTTCACCATCTTGAGGGCTGTGAAAAGTCGCTGCCACCCGGCCCCTCAGAAGGTGTGAGCAAATTTGGCTGTAGCGGCGGTCTATGACCGCCGCTCTCGTGTTTTCAACCAATTCGACGCTCATAGAGCGCCGCTACAGCAGCCTTTGGCGATTAATTCACACCTTCTCACCCGCCGCGACGGGAAGCACTGCCTCCCCGCGTCACCCTCTTCCCGCCGGCGGGGAGAGGTTCCGGGCGAGAGGAGAGCCGGGCGCGGGCTTTTGTTGATGCCCATACCAAGAACTGTAGAGTTTGAAAAGCACAAGGTCTGCGCCACGCAACTCGACTGAGCGCGTGGATCGAAAAGGGTTGCTATGGCGCGGCTCTCCATTCTTGTCTTGTCCATGGGGCCGTGCGAGGGGGGTAAGGTGCGGCCGGATGAAACGGGTTATCCAGGTAACCCAAGAATCAATAATACATGTATCAACTATAAAAATCAAGGAAATTCTGCGAGTGGTGATGACTGTACAACTCCTGTTGGGTTGTCGCCGGGTTGCGGCTTCCCTTTTGCCCCACGAGAGGCAACCGGGGTCATCTAGTCGTCGTGGTTACTCCGGTCTCAGTGCCGTTTGGCTTCTTTGGCCTGCTTAAGCTGCTCAAGATTGGCGGCTGCAATCCTTGTGGTCGGGTTGTCAGGGCCATAGCGCCTTATAAGGATATCAAGCGCCCGTTGGGTGTAAGTGAGGGCGCCGTCCAGGTCGCCTTTGGCCCGGAGAATCTGGCCGATGTTGTTCACGTCAATGGCCACTGTGGGATGATCGGGGCCATAGACCTTCTGATCGATCTTCAGCGCCTGCTGGGTGTAGCTGAGGGCGCGGTCCAGGTCCCCTTTGGCCCGGAGGATCTGGCCAATGTTGTTGGCGTCAATAGCCACTGTGGGGTGGTCGGGGCCATAGACCTTCTCGTCGATCTTGAGCGCCTGCTGGGCGTAGCTGAGAGCGCAGTCCAGGTCCCCTTTCGCCTGGAGAATCTGACCGATGTTGTTGGCGTCAATGGCCAACTCAGGATGGTCGGGGCCATAGACCTTCTCGTCGATCTTCAGCGCCTGCTGAGCGTAAGTGAGGGCGCCGTCCAGGTCCCCTTTGTCCTGGAGAATCCCGCCGATGTTGTTGACGTCAATGGCCACTGTGGGATGGTCGGGGCCATAGACCTTCTGATCGATCTTCAGCGCCCGTTGGGCGTAGCTGAGGGCGCCGTCGAGGTCGCCTTTGTCCTGGAGAATCGTGCCGATGTTGTTGGCGTCCCTGCCCACGTTGGGATGGTCGGGGCCAAAGACCTTCTCATCGGTCTTCAGCGCCCGTTGAGCGTAAGTGAGGGCGCCGGTCAGGTCCCCTTTGGACGCCAGCGTGAGACCCAGCAGGTTGGCCAGGGAAGCCTCGTGCTTGTCGTCGCCCTTGCCGGCAATGGCCGCCAGGCCCTGCCGCAAGATACTCTCAGCTTGGGGCAAGTCCGGAAGCTCCCAGTAAGCACCGCCCAGGGCTAAGTAAAAGTCGGGCAGCGGCACGGCAGCGAGCGCCTGCTGCAAAAAGGGAATGGCTTCGCGGAAGCGATATTGGTTAAACAGCCCGTAGCCTTTGTTGTAAGCTTGCTCTGCGGCATCGGCTTTCGCCAGCAGCTCCTTCCGGACTTCGCTAACCTCCTTGCCGACCTCGGCGGGAGTCGGCACGGGCGCCTGGGCGTTTCTGCGTTCAAGTTCGTCTATCTTGGCGAGAATAGCATTTTGACCTTGCAGGATCCGTCCCTGGCCGCTCGCCTCCTGCTCTGAAATCGCCTCGATCCTCTGCAAAATGATGGACTGGCCGCTGGTTTGCGCGAACTGACGCAGATTGTTCCAATAGCTATCCAGTAGGGTCTGCAAATGCTGGGCGTCCGCCTTCCGCCCCTCTGAGATCAATTTGCGGATCGCCTCAAGGCCGGCCGCATCTTCCTTGAGGCGAGGGTAAATGCGATTCAACCCTTCGGCGTATTGCTGGCGGGTCACGGCGCAACTGTTATAGCCGGAGGCGAGGCCTTTTAGAAACTCGTCCCATTGCTGGGTGGCGGCGGCAGCTTCCTGGAGTTTCTTGGGGGCAACTTCGAGGCGCGCGCCCAACACACTCAAGCTGCTCAGGGTTGCAGCAAACGAGGACCCATCGTACTGGATCGCAATCTGCTTCACGTCGATCAAGGCGTGATCGCCGTCCGGGCAGTGAATCGTCTGCGCCCAAGCGCTTGCCGAGACAGCCAACAGAAATGCCCAGAGGCTGATGCATTCGCGCGTCACGTTTATAGGTAGACGACGCATGACCCCCTCTCACTTCGAGCCGAGCTGCCCGGCGAGATCGCCGTATTGACTGATGAGCCCTGCCAGCTTCGTGTTTTGCCCTTGGGAAAGAGAAGGCTTCAAGATGAGTGTGTTGATTTCCCGCGCTAGCGCGTCCAGCGCATTGAACCGCGACCCGAATTGTGCGTATTGGGCTTGAGTGATGGCGCACGAGTTGTAGCCAGCAACGACGTATTTGCGGAACTCCCTCGCTTGCTGGAGGGCCTCCGAAACCTGCTCGAGCTCCTGCGGATCGAGCTCGGTCGAGACCTTGGCCTTGTCCGCGACGCTGGCTTCGAGCTTCACAGAATAGGCCCAGTATTGCGTTGTGAAATCGCGAATGTCAATCGTGGGGTGGGTCCCATCGGAGCAAGTTACGGTCTTGGGGTGGCGCAAATAGAGGTCTCTGACGACGAAGGCCAGTATTGCGATGAAAACCACCACAATTGCAACTATTGCGACCGTTTTGGAGTTTTTTTTCACGTCGGGTTCCCCCATCGAGCGAGCACCAACTAACTCCCAGGTGACCTGAACGAGAATGATACAGCATAATGGCTCATCGGCTAGCAATTTGGCGGGCTGGCGGGACCGGGCTTAGACTCAGGTCACGCCGCGCTGGGTCCGAATAAAGGCCCACGGCAAGAAATGCGCTTGCCGTGGCTACCCCGCATTTGTCGCCCCGCGCGCCTATCACCGCGCGCGGCGCATCCATCAAAAGACGACGCAGATGCGCTACCGGCCCGGCTGTCACCCTCGTGAAAACGGGGGTCCAATTGACTGGCGTGAGGCCTGGATTCCCGCGTACGCGGGAATGACGCTGTCAACGATAAGCGCAGGCCTCGCTCCATTACGCCCGGCCAAGGCCCACGGACAGAAAAACCCTGTCCGTGGCTACCACGACCACTTGGGGGCGAGACGCCGGCACTACTTCCTATTCGCAAAAGCCCACGGCACAAAAACCGTGCCGTGGCTACCACCCCGATTG
>JBOGKI010000156.1:0-8792 GCA_050745605.1 Terriglobia bacterium
GTCTATGACCGCCGCTCTCGTGTTTTCAATCAATTCGGCGCTCATAGAGCGCCGCTACAGCAGCCTTTGGCGATTAATTCACGCCTTCTCAATGATGGATTGTCTGCGCAGCCCCCGTTGGAGGAGCGATGAAAAACGGCCCTTTACCACGGCTTTGCCGGCGGCGGTGCGAAAAGGCTCAGCCTTTCCAGGGCAAAGAGCCAGGGAAGAACAAATGAACATGGAGCGTGGGCTCTGCCGCCTGCCGAAATTGCGTCCATACTTCGCGCCACGTGCGGCCGAGCCGCTCAATTCCAGCCGATCGACTGATAGGCGGAGGTGTCTTCGATCGTTCGCGCCGGTTTCCGGAGTGTGTCTACTGCTGCTATTTGCAGCAGTGGGCCTGGCCCGAGTTAAGTTGCCGCACACCGTCATCCATTCCATGGCGCTTGCCAATGGGATGCGGGCGCTCCTGGTTGAAGATCATCAAGCCCCGGTAGTGAACACTGAGGTTTGGTACCACGTCGGCTCAAGAGACGAAAGGCCGGGCAGGACCGGCTTCGCTCATCTCTTCGAGCACCTGATGTTTGACGGCACCAAGAATCTCGGCCCCGATGAGTTTTCGAGCTACATTGTGCGCTCCGGCGGTACCGACAATGCCTACACCACGGAGGACGCGACCGTCTTCTGGGAAACGTTCCCCAGCACTCAGCTTCCCGTGGCCTTGTGGCTCGAAGCCGACCGCATGCGCAACCTCGATATCAGCGACTCCACTTTCAAGAACGAGCGCAATGTGGTGGAGGAGGAGCGCCGCCAACGATTCGATAATCAGCCCTACGGATCGGTGATCGAGACGCTTTACGCCCACGCCTTCACGGTTCATCCTTACCAGCACATGACCATCGGCAGCATGGATGACCTGGACCACGCCAAGCTGGACGAAGTGCAAGCCTTCTATGACACCTATTACGTTCCCAGCAACGCGACTCTTGTGATCGTCGGGGATTTCGACACCGCGCAGGCGGAACAATGGGTGACGCAGTATTTCGGTCCTGTTCAGAATACTGGCCGTCCTATCCCGCGAGATTATCCCGTCGAACCGCCGCAAACCGTCGGGCGCAAAGTCAAGCTCCACCTGGATGTTGCCCTGCCCGCCGTGGTTGAGGGATATCACATGCCTGCTGACGGCACGCCGGATGCTTATCCGTTGCACCTCGCCTCCAAAATCCTGGGGGACGGAGACAGCTCCTGGATTAACCGCCTTCTGGTTTACCAGACGCAAATCGCGTTGGAAGCGGATAGCGCTGGCAATTTCACGGAAGACCCCAATCTCTTTTTCGTTCTTGCCATATTGAACTCCGGCCACACCCCGGCGCAGGCTGAAGCGGAAATGGATCAACTGCTCAATCGGCTGAAGAGCCAACTCGTTTCTGAAAACGACCTCGACCGGGCCAAGAACCAAATTCTGCGAGATTTCATTCTGAGCCGCCAGGGAGTTCAGAACCGCGCCGATGAGCTTGGCTATGACGCCGTCATTCTCAAGGACCCGGATTTGATCAATACCGAGCTTGGCCGTTTCCTCGCCGTCACTCCGCAGGATATCCAACGCGTGGCGCAGAAATACTTCGTGCCCTCGAATCTCACCGAGATCGAAGTGTATCCCAGCAAAGCGAGGTAGGGACGAGCCGCCGGGTCGCCCGTTTGGGGCCCGTGCCGACCTGAAAAGCAAGGTCTGCGCCAGCCTGTAGCGACCTATTTTGAAGTGACATGGCCATCTTGGCCACGAGTTAACACGGGCAGGATGCCCGTGCCTCACTTCAAAATGACTCGTTACCCGCCGGCGGCCATTTTTGCCGGTGTCAAGATCGCTGCTACTTCCCAATTCGCCTATTTCATTACCCGTTTGTTTTCTGCAAGTTCTGGGAGTTTGGCACGGCATCCTGGTTTGTTCTTATATGTCCTTATCTGTCTATCAGTTAACCCCTAAAATGGGAGTTTGGCAGGCGAGATTTCCACAGGCAAATATTCGATAAGTCATTTAGCTTCAACAAGGGTTAAGTTTGGCAAAAAAGGAATCCTTTATTTCTCATGCTTTTCCGTTTTCTTCGCCATTCTTCCCGCTCCGCCCGTTTCGCTTCCGCGCCTTTCGAGGGCGGCCCGCTCGGTCCTGAACTTCCAACAGCAACCGGGTTTTCCGCTCAATCTGACGGTCAATCGAATTCATCTGGCGCATCAGCCAACGCTGTTCGGCGGTCGGCGCCAGGCATTCTTCCCGCATGGTGGGCGTGATTTCGACGTGCTCGCGAATGAAAAGCTGATATTGCTGGGTGATGTTGCAGATTTCCGCAAGCAGCTCGCGGCCCAACGCCGTTTGGAAGGGATCCTCAGCCGGATGGCTTGCCTCGTCCATATCGCTCCCTTCCGTTTTCGGGGTCTTGGCGGCTTTCGCCTCCGCCAAAGCCTCGAAGCCGGATTGAATCGCCACGGCGCGGAGCGTGGGGATGCCCCCGTAAATCCACTCGATGAGCGGAGGCGCGGCCTGGGGGTGGCCGGTTTCCAGCATCAGTTTCAGTTCTTCAAGCCATTTGAGCAGCTTCTGGAATTTGGTGGCGGAATCCCCCGCCCACATCATGCCGAGGCGGAGTTGCTTCACGGGAATCTGGTCCGTGATCTTCTGGCTCACCTGCAGGCTTTCTTTTTGCCGCTTGATCTCCAGCTCCTGGACACGCCGGGCCAGCAGGGCGGCCTGCGCTCGCTCCAGCCGGTGCCGATCCCAGCGGAGCGAGGTGATATCGTCCACCAGCATGGCTTCGGCGGGAGTGTTGGGATGAAAAGAGTCGATGAGGCCCTGCCGGATTCGCGCCAACGCTTCGGGGTCTTCGCCCAGTTCCAGCATGCTGGCGAGAAGCGATGGGGCGTATGGAGCGACCTCCGGCTTCGAGCGGACGCGCTTGGGGAGGTTGCGGGTGACGCGGGCCTTGCCGGCCTCAGTCTTCGGACCGGTTGCGGAGTTGGCGCGGCTGCGCCGGGACTGAGTCTGTGTTAAGTCTTCTGAAATCAATGGAATGCTCCTTCTTTGATCGATTGGTTCGATATGAACGAGAGTACTTGGCGCGACCGCTCAGGAAAGGAGCGACACGGCGAGGGGTGTTTATAGATTAGTAAATATGTGGTGGATTGTCAAGGGAAAAGGCGGGATGGGGTAACCCCTCAGAACGTGTGAAAAAATGCAGAACCTCTCGCAAAGACGCCAAGGCGCAAAGGAATGCCAAGCACAACTCCTTTGTTTACTTTGCGAGCCTTTGCGTCTCGGCGCCTTTGCGTGACGCTTTTTGCTCGTTAATCAATTTATTCACACGTTCTCAGTTTCGGGCGTGGAGGCGGCTTCACGCCGCCATTTCCGGGCTGGCGGGATAAACCCGCCGCTACATCCGCCCCCGAGACCGAGGCATTACGGGATGGGATTGCGCGGCATCAGGTTGAATTCACGAACTGCAAGCGGATTCCCGCGGGTGGCGACGACATTGGCTCTTATGTCGTCGCCAGTGCGCCGACCCAAGCGTAGACCTGCGTCGTTCAGGTCCGCGGTTTGCCGGCCCGTTCCACGTCAAAGGCCGCAGACCTCACAAACGGAGGTCTGCGCTACACGCTGGGGATGGATCGGAGCCCGGCGCAGACCTGAAAAGAAAGGTCTGCGCCAGCCCCGAGCGAATCGCCAAGACGCCCCACATCCCAGTCTGCGTCGAGCTGGTTTATTGCTTCATTGCTTGATGATGGTGCCATCGTACCGCCGGATTTCTCCCCATCCGCCGTTGAGATGGTCGGGTCCGTCACGGAAAGGGTACTTCGCGGCGAGCTCCTCATTCACTTCAATCCCCCAACCCGGCGAATCGCTCGCCCACAAATAACCGTCTTTATACGCCGCGCAACCCGTGAAAATCTCAGCTTCAACACCTCGGATGACGCCACCCTCCTGCACGCCGAAGTTGTAGCTGGCGAGATCAAGGTGCAATTGAGCTGTGTGGCCGACGGGAGAAACGTCCCCGGGGCCGTGCCAGGCCGTCTTGACCCCGAACTGCTCCGCGAGGATGGCGATCTTGCGAGCTGGTGACAACCCTCCCGCTTGCGACAGGTGGACGCGAATATAGTCGATAAGATGCTCGGTGATGAGCGGCGACCACTCGTGCGGATTGTTGAATAGCTCGCCCATGGCCAACGAGGTTGCGCACTGTTGCCGGACCTGGCGGAAATAGCTGATGTGCTCGGGTGATAGCACGTCTTCCAGATAGAACAACCGGATGGGCTCGAGTTCCTTTGCGAATTGGACGGCTTGATGCGGGCTTACGCGTTCATGCACGTCATGAATCAGCTCGATTTCTTCGCCCAACTGTTTCCTGCACTCTTCGAGCATCTGCCGCGTGCGGCGCATGTAAGGACCCGGCTCGAACACCGGACCGGCGTGCAACCCTTTCGCCGGTACAGGGCCGCGACGCACGGCATACGCCGCCATACCCGGCACGCCAATCTGAACTTTGATGTGTTTGAATCCCATCTCCATAGCGCGATGGGCGCCATCAATCACTTCGGGAACTTCCATGCCGCCCACCGTGGCGTAGGTTGCGGCAGCCTCGCGGACCTTGCCGCCCAGCAATTGGTACACGGGCATCTTGGCCTGCCTGCCCTTGATGTCCCACAGCGCCTCGTCAATCCCGCTGATGGCATTGTTGAGGACGCCCCCGTTGCGCCAGTACGAACTGTTATAGCAGGCCTGCCAGGTATCCTCGATGCGGTCAGCCGGCTTCCCGATCAGAAGCGGCTTCAGATACTTTTCAACTGCGGGCACCACCAGATCGGCGCGTTGCGTAAAGGTGGCGCAGCCGTAACCGTAGAGGCCATCCTGGTCAGTAAGGATCTTAACCACTACGAGTCGCACTCCGTTCGGTTGCGTCGTGATCACTTTGATGTCTTTGATGATGGGTGACGGCAATCCCCGCACCGCCTGCGCCGTTTGCTCTTCCGCGGCAAGGCGGCGCATCGGCAAAACTGCGCCAGCGGCTCCCGCCACGGCCAGTTGAAAGCATTCCCTTCTCTCCATGTGAGACTCCCTTCAGGGCACGAGCTTAGTCACTATGAGTGCGCCGAGATTATCCACGATTTCCGTTTTGGCATCCTCGGCCACGGTAGTATACACCCCGCCGGGACCGGAGCCCCCCGGACACCCCCGCTCACACTCTTCATTCAAACGGCTCTATCGTCTGGGAGGACTTATTCGCCGATTGCCTGTGGGAAGGGCCGTTGCCATCAGTTACGCGATAATTCGCCGACGCCATTATAGATGCGCCAGCCCTCCTCCTATTTAGAGTCCTGGAACAACAATGGAGTGAATGCCGCCAGATTGCGCCGCCAGACCATCCAGGTGTGCATTCCGGGTGTCTCAATGTCCGTGTGATGGATTCCCTTGGAGGTGAGCCACGCGCGGAACTTGCGGTTGGGTCCAATGAGGTGATCGTCCGTGCCGCAGGCGATCCACAGGACGCGCAACTTGGCATTGGCTGTCGAGTCAAGCGCTGGGAAGGCGGTGTTGTAATCATCGCCGAGGCCGCCGGCGCTGAAAGAAGCAACCCAGGCAAAGCGATCCAGATGGTTCAGACCTACGTAGAGCGACTCAGCGCCGCCCATGGAAAGCCCCGCGATGGCGCGATCTTGGCGGTCAGTGGATACCCTATACTCCTTCTCCACTTGAGGCATGACTTCCGTGAACAGCGCCTCCCCAAACTTATCCATGTTTCGCCGCACCAGGCTTGGATCGCGGAAGGTCGGGCCGTTGGTGTCCAGAATCTCCGGCGCCCCGTAGCCCAGCGGCATGACGACGATCATGGGTTTGTCTTTGCCCTGCGCGATCAGGTTATCCAGAATCACGTTGGCGCGACCCACGGCGGTCCAGCCGCTGGCGTCATCGCTGTAACCGTGCAGAAGATACAGGACGGGATAAACGGTCTTTGCCGTCGGGTCGTAGCCGGGCGGAGTGTAAACGTAGAAGTCGCGGTTATCGCCCACCACATTGGAATGATAGAAGTGATGGTGGATGACGCCGTGAGGTACGTCGTTGATCTCCCAGGGAAGGGAAGACGGCCCCGGAACATGGACCTCGTTGTCGAGGGTGAGTAGATTCGGTTTGATCGAAGTATTGGAAGGGTCAATCAAGCTCACGCCGTCGGCCACGAATGAATAGCCGTAATAGTCAGGTTCGAGCGGGCCAACGGTGACGCTCCACATCCCCTGGGCGTCCTTCTGCATGGCCACGGGCTTCGCTCCCTCAAGGATCAGTTCGACCTCCTTGGCATTCGGGTCGTTGAATCGGAACGTGACGTGATGATCAGGCTGGACGTCCGGCGAGTTGAGGCGGTGAGGCGGCCAAACCGGCGGAGGCACATGAGTCTGAGCAGGAAGAGCAGTTCCCGCCCATAAGAGCAGAATGAAAAGCCAAAGAATGCGTTTCATGGCGCGATCCTTTCGAGATTGAGACCTGTACCCGGGATTCCATTCCGGTGATCCCTGCGGCGGGAGTATACAACAGATTCCGTGCTTATGATGTGATGAAATGGATTCCCATGCTCCTCGTATTGAGGTTTACAAACTATAGTGACAACCTCTGTTGCGGCGCTGTCCTCAGCGCGGAAAGACGCCGGTGGGGACACCGGCGCTACAGGTGATGGAACTGGGCCGTCGATGGCCAGCAATGTGATAGAATTCTCCATCGCCAGTCGATTTGACTTCCAAACTATCTGCGAACATGCGACGAGCCATCATTTTCAGCACAGTTTTTGTTTCGGTAGTAATCATTGCGAGCTTCATTCGTCCGTTAAGCCTCGAAAGCGCGGCGCGCGCGGGCCGCTTATCCTTGCGGGAAGACTTCGATTCTGGCACGCTGAGCCATTGGGACCTGCCGTACCCCGAAGACTGGGAAATCCTGACAGAGAATGGCCTGCATTATCTGCACATGAAACGGCCTCGCAATCCCGGGACGCCGCGCCGCCCCCTTCAGTTCGCCCGATTGAAAAATGTGCAGACGGGAAGTTTTGATCTTCGCGTGCGCCTGCGGCGGGAAGGGCATTCCATGATTGTCGTCTTCAACTATGTCGATACGCTCCATTTTTATTACGTTCATCTTTCCCAAGAGTCTGGAACCTCCATCGCTGTGCACAACGGCATTTTTCTGGTCAACGGGGCGCCGCGAAGGCGGATCGGGGGAAGGCTCGCGCCTGCCGCGCTCCCCGATCGTTCCTGGCACATTGTGCACATCGTTCGCGATGCTCATTCCGGTTCGATCAAGGTTTTTATAGACCAACAGAAGACTCCGTTATTTTCCGCCGAGGACCGCACCTTCACCTGCGGACAGGTTGGGCTCGGTTCGTTCGACGAGACCGGCGACTTTGCGCAATTTCAATTGAATTCAAACGATGCAGATTGTTCCCCTTCACGGCCTCAGCGGTGAGGGGCTTCTCATTACCTGCGATTCGCCTCCGGAACTTGTACGAACCGGTGATGAACGCTGCCAGGCTCTGCGAAGACTGACCGGCGGATTGGCCGAATTCAAAGAGGGAGTTTTCCACATGCGCTTCACCATCCGGTTGTTATGCCTTGCCCTGCTCCTGCTGCCAACGGGCGTCCTGGCGGCGCAACAAACACCGGCGCAGCCTCCGAGCTTGGTCGATCGCTTGGGCACGACGGGTTTTATTCAGCTTTATGCAGACAGCTTCAAGAGCCTTTCGCTCGATCAGAAGCTCGACGCTTATTGGCTCTCCCGGGCTGCGATCGCCGTGGACCCTATCGCTTACGATCAGAATGCCATTTATGGACTCCGTGAAAAGCGTCTGCTTGAGCAGATTCTGACGCATTCCGCCGGCATCGACCCCACGGTTCTCAAGAAAATCACAGACTACACCAAGCTTTTCCTGGGCAACCGCGGCAACCATAACGCGTTCACTTCCAGCAAATTCCTACCCGAATTTACTCCCCGGGAATTGAGTGGAGCGGCGCATCGGGCTCTGAAAAACGGCGCCCATCTTGGACCCGCCGCCAAGCTGGCCCGAGAGCTCAGGGAGCTCAGGAGGCCGGTTTTTGACGTCAACTTCCAACCGATGACCACGGAGAAGAATCCCCCCGACGGTGGAGACCCGTTGCTCGAAAGCGGCAATAACCTCTATCAGGGGGTGAGCCTGGCCGACCTCAAGGGATTTCAAGAGAAATTTCCGCTCAATTCCCGCCTGGTGAAGAAAAATGGCAAGCTGGTGGAGGAAGTCTACCGCGCCGGCACGCCGGACGGAAAGATTCCGCCCGGGCTCTATGCCAAGGAACTCGGCCAGGCTATTCAATTTCTAAAGAAGGCTTTACCCTACTCGACGGATTCGCAGAAGAAAGTCATCAACGACCTCATCCGCTATTACCAGACGGGCGCCCGGGCCGACTGGATTCAGTGCGGCATCGATTGGGTTCACGACCCCACCAATCCGGATTTCTCGAACGGCTTCGTTGAGGTCTACCGGGACGCGCGCGGAGCTAAGGGCGCTATCCAGGGCTTTGTAACGGTGGTGGATCAGCCCATGAACCGGCTCATGAAGGGCTTTGCGGAGAATGCCGCTTATTTCGAGCAGCGCGCGCCGTGGGATGCGAAGTACAAGAATGAAAATCCAAGGCCGCCCTTGGTGAACGCCGATGAAGCCGTCATTGAGACCGGCGACTTTTTCGTGTCCACGATTGGGGACAATCTTCCGAACGAGGCGGAGATTCACGAAAAATACGGCAGCAAGAGC
>JBOGKI010000157.1:0-8787 GCA_050745605.1 Terriglobia bacterium
GACACCAAGTAAGCTGTGCCGTAATCACTGCTGATGAAAAATGGGTCGCCGCCCGCGTACCCAAAAAATTTGGCAACCGGCATGGGCAGACCGGCGCAGAGCTCTCCGAAATAGCCCAAGGTGTGACGAATAGAACCGGAACCGGTAGTGAAGAAGGTGCCTTTCATGACCAGGCCCAGCAGGAACATGGCCACGATGCAAACGAAAAAGATCAACGCCCGCCAGCGCCGGCCCAGCAAATAATGACCCAGCCCGGGAATGAGCCAAGCCGCAACGCAAACCCAAACCAGCCGGCTCGAAGCTGTCCTGGGCTTGGACTTGGCGGCAATCTCATCTTCCTCAATGCTTCGCCGGGCCATATCGGAGGTTGGCTCAAATTGCCCTCACACGGCAGCGTCACCACCGGCATCAGGCAAGATCAAAGTAGCACAGCTTAGGTCCCGCCAGCAAGAATCGGCACGATGGCCTGCTGAATTTCGCCCGTCACGCGCGCATCGCGCTCCTCAATGTAGACGTCCACTTCGGACCGCACCCCGAATCCCGGCCTGTAAATTCCGGGCTCGATGGAAAAACAGGTCCCGGGCATCACCCTTCGGTCGTCGTGCGTCTCAAAGTTGTCCATATTCGCGCCATTGCCATGCACGTCTTCGCCAATCGAATGTCCCGTGCGGTGGATGAAGCACTCACCGTACCCCGCCTTTGCAATCACCGAGCGGGCAGCGTCGTCCACCTGAAATCCGCATAGCTCCTCACCCGAGCGCAAGGCCCGCCGCACTCTCTCAACTGCCGCATCCCGCGCGGCGCGGACGATCTCGAAAATCGTCTGATAGCGGCTGGGAACGCTGTCCCCCACGAAGCCCGTCCAGGTGATATCGAAATAGACAGCCCCAGGTCGGCGTTGCTTCCCCCAAACGTCCAGCAACACGAAATCATCCCGGCGAATGGATGTCGAGCAGCTCGCGTCCGGAGAATAGTGGGGATTGCCGCTGTGCGCATTCACAGCCACGAGCGGTGGCGCATCCGATTCCAAATCGTTCGCCTCGAAAAGCCGGACCATTTCCTGCTGGACTTCGTATTCGCCAATGGTCCGGGCACTACGCATGGCATCGCCGATCCATCGAAACGCCTGCCGCACAACCTGATGAATCACCTTTCCTGCATCAAGGTGCGATTGGAGCGCCGCCGCAGACCATCGCGCCTCAAACATCTGGACGAGGTTCGCGGACGACACGATCTCCACGCCGAAGCTCTTAACCAGTTCGATCGTCCCCGCGTCCACCAGACCAATGTAAGGAATGTCATTCAACGGCGAGTATTGCATCGCCACGCGCTTGCGGCCCGCGAGCATTGTGGCAAGCTGTTCCCGCTGTTTGCTCCAAAGGGCATAGGATTCATGCCGGCCAGGGAGTCCATCCAGGTTTTCATTCTCGATCTTGTGGGTCAGCTTCGTGGGTTCTCCACTCGCCGGGACAAAGTAGTACCACCGTCGCGTACACATGGGCGGTTTGATCTTCAGAATGCGGTAAGCAATGGGATCGCGAAAATGATGATCGTAGAACAACCAGCCATCCAGCTTGCTGTCCTTTAACGCTTCCTGAATCGCGCTCAATTCCATGTTGCTGGTCCCTCCCGGTTCCGGCCGCCACGCCACTCGTAAAAGCTGCGAGTTTAACACACTCCATGTAGCGACATTTGGGCGAAAGGGATCGGGGTAGCCTCGGAATCGGCTCTTGACCAGGTATCCGATGGGGTGCTTTGGATCAGGCAGTCACCTCGGATTTCGCAACGGAGAGTGGCCGAACTGCTGCATCGTTTCTGTGAATTCCTCCAAAAGACTTTCCCGACAGATCCATGCAACTTCACGGGTGAGATGTTCGAGATTCAGGAGGTCGGGGTCCAAATTACTACAGACCAAGGTGAAATCGTCCAGTACCGCTTCTGAATGTGCCGCTCTGCCATCGCCGTCATCAAGCGAACCAAGGAGTCAGCCAATTCAAAGCGTTGTTTAGGCCCGCAGCATTTCCGTCGAATGGGACGGCAAGTTGCGGACCTGCAAAACAGGCCTGCGCCGGCCAGTGCGTTTAAGCAAGAGAGGCATCACCCGTTCGCCGGGAAATTTCTGTTAGAATGAATGTCGATGGCCACCTCCAATTTTGTTCATCTTCACCTTCATACGGATTACAGTCTGCTGGACGGCGCTTGTGACGTTTCGAAGCTCATGAAACGGGCGGCGGAGCTCCAGATGCCGGCGGTTGCCCTCACCGACCACGGCAACATGTTTGCCGCCGTGAAGTTCCATCAGGCGGCCGTCACCCACGGCATCAAGCCCATCATCGGCTGCGAGGTTTACGTGGCGCCCGCCAGCCGGTTTGACCGCACCACCGACACTGACCGGCCCAATCACCTGGTTTTGCTCTGCAAAAACGAAGCCGGCTACCGTAACCTGGTGAAGCTTTCCTCCCAGGCCTACATCGAGGGTTACTACTACAAGCCCCGCATCGACAAAGACCTGCTGGCGCGGCATTCTGAAGGCCTGATCGGTCTCTCCGCCTGCCTGCGCGGCGAAGTGGCTTGCGCGCTCAGCGCCGATCGGTATGATCGCGCCAAGCAATCCGCTTACAACCTGCAGGAAATTTTCGGCAAGCAGAACTTTTACCTGGAAATTCAGGACCAGGGTGTTCCCGAAGAGCGGCGCATCAACCCCAACCTCACGCGCCTTTCGCGCGAGACCGGAATCCCGCTGGTCGCTACCAACGATTGCCACTACCTGACCCGCCAGGGCGCCCGCGCCCAGGAAGTGCTGATGTGCATTCAGACCGGCAAGACCATGAGCGCTACGGAACGGATGAAATTCGCCACGGACCAGTTTTACTTCAAGACGGCAGAGGAGATGTTCAACGTCTTTCGAGAGATCCCGGAAGCGCTCGCGCGTACCCTCGAAATCGCCGAGAAATGCAATCTACATCTAGACAAGAAGCAGCACGTCTTCCCGCGCTTCGAAGTGCCAGAAGGCGAAACGCTCGACAGCTTTTTTGAAAAGGTCACGCGCCAGGGATTCGGCGAACGGCGCAAGACCATCGAACGGGCCATTGCCGAAGGCCGACTGCGCCATCCCATCGAGGCCTACGAAGAGCGCCTGGAACGTGAAATCGAGCTGATCAAGGAGATGAAGTTCGCCGGCTATTTCCTGATCGTCTGGGACTTCATCCGTTTTTCCCGCGAAAAATGCATCCCGGTGGGACCGGGGCGGGGCTCGGCGGCAGGCAGCCTGGTTTCCTATTCACTTCACATCACGGATATCGATCCGCTGCAGTACGGCCTGCTCTTTGAGCGGTTCCTGAATCCGGAGCGCATCAGCTTTCCTGATATCGACATCGATTTCTGCGTGAGGCGGCGGGGCGAGGTCATCAACTACGTCACGGAGAAATACGGCCGTGAGAACGTGAGCCAGATCATCACCTTTGGCACGATGGGCGCCAAAGCCGTGATTCGCGACGCCGGCCGCGCCCTGGATATGCCCTTTGCCGAGGTAGACCGTATCGCCAAGCAGGTGCCGAACGTCCTCAACATCACCCTAGAGGAAGCCGTCGGCCGATCACCCGAACTCAAGCAAATGAAGGAAAGCGATCCCCGGGTTGCGGATCTGCTGGAAGTAGCCACGAGCCTTGAAGGTCTGGCCCGTCACGCCTCAACTCATGCCGCCGGCGTGGTGATTTCGCCGCAACCGCTCCAGGAAATTGTCCCGCTTTACAAGAGCAATAAAGATGAAGTCACAACGCAGTATGCCATGGACGATCTCGAGAAGATCGGCCTGCTGAAGATGGATTTTCTGGGCCTTACGACGTTGACCGTGCTCGACGATTGCGTGCGGCTGATTGAGTCAACGCGCGGCGAAAAGATCGATCTCGCTTCCGTGCCCCTGGACGACTCGCCCACTTATGAGATGCTCGGCAAGGGCCTGACCAGCGGCGTCTTCCAGTTTGAAAGCCGGGGCATGACGGACATCCTTCGCCGCGTCAGACCCAACCGCCTCGCCGACCTCACCGCCTTGAACGCCCTCTATCGTCCGGGTCCCATCCAGGGCGGCATGATCGATGACTTCGTCAACGGCAAAAGCGGCAAGAAGAGAGTCACCTATGATTTGCCCCAGCTCCGCGACATCCTTGAGGAAACCTATGGCGTGATTGTTTATCAGGAACAGGTGATGCAGATCGCGGCCAGCGTCGCGGGCTTCACGCTGGGCGAAGCCGACGTGCTGCGCCGCGCCATGGGTAAAAAGAAACTGGAAGAAATGGTGGCGATGAAGGAGAAGTTTCTGGCGGGCGCGCGCGCCAACAAAGTGCCGGCGCAAAAGGCTGAAAAGCTGTTTGACCTGGTCAGCCAGTTCGCGGGATACGGCTTTAACAAATCGCACTCGGCGGCCTATGCCCTGATCGCCTTTCAGACGGCTTACCTCAAGGCGCATTATCCCGTCGAATTCATGGCGGCGTTGCTGACAGCGGAAATTGGCAACCAGGAAAAGTTGACGCTTTACTTGAATCAATGCCGCGACCTCGGCATCGGCATTTTGCCGCCGGACATCAATGAGAGCGACTTGACTTTCACGCCCGCCGGGCCGAATATCCGATTCGGACTGACGGCGATCAAGAACGTCGGTACCGCGGCTATCCAGTCTGTAATCGAGGCCAGAAAGCGGCTCGGGCGGTTTGACCATATTTTCCAGTTTTGCGAGAATGTTGACCTGCGGCTTCTCAACAAGCGGGTGATTGAAAGCCTCATCAAAGCCGGCGCGCTGGATTCGCTGGGAGGCAGCCGCGCCCCGCTCATGGCCGTGGTTGACCGGGCCATGGAGCAGGGGCAAAAGCGCCAGCGGGAGGTTGCGGCGGGACAACAAGGGCTTTTTGGCGGTGCACCCGGTGACGCACCTCCGGCGCCGCCTGCGCTGCCGGACGTTTCCGAGTGGCCGGAAAGTGAAAAACTCGCAGCCGAGAAAGAGGTCGTGGGTTTTTACATCACGGGACACCCGCTGGAGAAATACCGCTCGCGGATTGCCGCCCTGACGCGGTATGACAGTCTGGCGTTGGACGAACTCGACCACGAAGCGCCGGTGATGTTGGCGGGAATTCTGAATTCGCTGCGCGTGCGCCCCACGAAAAAGGGTGATTTATGGGCCAGCGGCGTGCTGGAGGATTTGCGGGGCATGGCCGAAGTGCTGGTTTTTCCGCAGGTCTTTCAGCAGCTCAAAGGGGTTCTCAAAGTGGAAGTCCCACTGTTCATCAAAGGGCGCGTACGTCACGAAGAGAACTCGCGGCCCAAAGTGGTGGTGAGTGAAGCGCAGCCGCTGGAACAGGCTCTCTCCAAGGGTCGGGGTGAGGTTTTAATTCGCATCGACCTGGACAGGATTGAAAATGGCCGGATGGATGATCTTGAGCAGCTTCTTGCCGCGCATCCCGGCCCGCAGTCCCTGGTATTTGAGCTGTTGCGGCCGGGGAATTTCAAGGCGCGCGTCAAGCCTCGCAAGCCGGCCGGGGTGAGAGTGGATGCGCAGTTGCTTGGACAGCTCCACCAGATGCTCGGCGAAGACGCGGTCCAGGTGGATAATCAACCTGGGGCCTGAGGATACCATGAAGCATTCGGACGGAGGCGCCGCCCCAGCCCGGGCACGTGAAAAGAAGCCAGAAAGCCTCGATCCCCAGCGGGCTTCACCCGGCGAAGCGGAAACAAAGCCCTTACGCCAGGAGTCGAAAAACTTGCCGCAGGCTGCGCCAACCTCGAACCAGGGCGACGCCTGGGAACGGGTTCTTCTCGCCCGTCACGCCCAGCGCCCCTACTCGCTTGATCTCATCCACATGCTCTTCACGGAATTCACGGAGTTCCACGGTGACCGCCGCTTCGGCGATGACCAAGCCATGGTCTGCGGCCTGGCGCGGTTTGAAGGCGAGCCGGTGATGGTGGTGGGGCAGCAAAAGGGACGAGACACCAAGCAGAAGCTGGCGCGGAACTTCGGAATGCCGAATCCCGAGGGATATCGCAAGGCCCTGCGGTTAATGCAAATGGCCGCCCGGTTCGGCGTGCCCATCATCACCCTGGTCGATACTCCCGGCGCCTATCCCGGCATCGGCGCGGAGGAACGCGGACAGGCCGAAGCGATCGCCACAAACTTGAAGGAAATTCCCAAGTTGCGAACGCCCATCATCGTGGTCATTCACGGCGAAGGCGGCAGCGGGGGGGCGCTGGCCATTGCCGTGGGTGACCAGGTCATCATGCTGGAAAATGCGGTCTACTCCGTCATCGCGCCGGAGAGTTGTTCTTCCATCCTGTGGCGCGATTGGGATCACAAGGAAGAAGCGGCGCGGATTCTGAAGCTGACGGCTGAGAATCTTCGGCAATTCGGCATTGTGGACACGGTCGCACCCGAGCCGGCGGGAGGCGCTCATACCGATCCGGAGCAAACGGCCGCCGTACTCCGTTTCATCCTTTCAACAAGCCTCCAGGAGTTGAAGGGTCTTTCGCTCGATGAGCTTGTCAGCCGCCGGTATCAGCGACTGCGGAAACTAGCCACGTTTGTCACGGAGGAATGATTCAGGGAATGCGCAACCGCGGAGGGGCGGGCTGGATGCCCGGCCGCGGGCGGCCACCGGGGTCGCCGCTACGGATTCCAAGGGTGAATCCCCGGCGGTTAGGAATTCACTGCTTCGACGACGCGCACCGGGGGTAGATCGAGGTGATGATGAAGGGCATAGAGCACCATTTCCAACCGGTCTGAAACGCCCACTTTGTCGTAAACGGCCCGCAGGTGGTTCTTGACCGTCTGCTCGCTGATGGAGAGTTGCTCAGCAATTTCCCGGTTGCGCAGTCCTTCCACCAGGTAGCTGATAATCATCTTCTCGCGCTGGGTCAAGGTATCCGCCGGCCGTGGTGTGTGGTGAGGAGAGGTTTCAAGGATGCGGGCCATGCGCGCGACATCGGCTTTGGGAAGCCAGATTTCATTTTCCATCACCTTGCGGGCGCACCGGGTGAAAAGATCGGGATGAACGGATTTCATGATCACACCGGAGGCGCCTGACTTGGTATAGCGGATCGCCTCACCGTCCTGCACGGCGTTGATCGTGACCACGACTTTGCAGTTCGGGCAAGCGCGCCGCATCTTGCCCACAAAGTCGCCACAGTCATGCGCGACAATTTCAGCCTGCACGAAAGCCAGATCGGCCTTCAACCGGCTGGCCATGCGGACCGATTGGGCCGCATCCTCAGCTTCCGCAATCACGTGAAGGTCTTCTTCCACCGCGAAGAGCCTTCGCAAGCCAATGCGGAAGATGGGTTCGCGATCAGCAATGAGGATGCGAATTCTCTTTCTCATGAAATTTTCTTTCCTCGGCGGCCCATGGAGGCCCGCCACCCAAACCCCTGCGATCCATTTCCGGCGGGCGGGACACCCGGGTTGCGAATCTGCGGGGCGCCGTCCGGAGCATCCGGCGCCCGCCCGATTAGATTGCTGAAAGACCTTGGTTTGTCATGCTGAGCCGATTCGCTCCTCTTCGAATCGCTCTGAGCAAAGCGAAGAGGCTCACGGCAAACTCCGCGAAACATCTGCTTATCCTGCTGAAAATGCAAGGCATAGATTCTTCGCTCCGCTTGGAATGACAGCCCCTAGGACTTTTCAACAACCTGCTAGGACTTTATCGGCCAACTGGGGAGAAACCATGAGACTGAAAGAAATTGCGGAGCGGCTCGGATGCAATCTGGAAGGACCAGAGGGTATCGAGATCACCGGTGTCGCCGGCATCGAAGAAGCGGCGAGCACGGACCTGACCTTTCTCGCTAATCCTAAATACGCCCGCAAGGTTGAAACGACGCAGGCGGGCGCCGTGATTGTGGGCGTGGATTTCCAAGCTGCGGGCCGCTCGCTGCTGCGCTCGGATAATCCCTATCTCGCCTTTGCCAAAGCCATCGAAATTTTCCACCCGGCGGGACGGTCCGCCGCGGGAATTCATCCCACCGCCGTCGTTGCGCCCTCCGCTCGGATCGGCCGGAACGCCTCCATCGGGCCTTACGTGGTCATCGAGGACGAAGCGGCGCTGGGTGATGACTGCGTATTGAAAAGCTTCGTCGTGATCTATCGTGGCGCGCACATTGGCGACCGGTTCATGGCTCACGCTCACGCCGTGGTCCGGGAGAAGGTGCGGATCGGCAACGATGTCATCCTGCAGAACGGCGCAGTGGTGGGTGCGGATGGTTTCGGATTCGCGCGGCAGAGCGACGGGTCGTACTACAAGATCGTGCCGGCGGGAACGGTGGTGCTCGAAGACGGCGTGGAGATTCAGGCCCATTCGTGCATTGACCGCGCCACGGTGGGCGAAACGCGTCTGCGCCAGGGCGTGAAGGTGGATAACCTTGTGCAAGTGGGCCACGGCTGTTACGTGGGCGAGCACGCTCTGCTCTGTTCGCAAACCGGCCTGGCGGGCAGCACCCGGCTCGGCCGCAATGTGGTGATGACCGGGCAGACCGGCGCGGCCGGCCACTTGACCATCGGCGACAATGTGATCGTCACGCCCCAATCCGGCGTTCCCCACGATGTCGCGCCGGGCCAAATCGTTTCCGGCAGTCCCGCCATCGACCACGGGCTGTGGCTGAAATCGACCGCCTTGTTGGCGCGCCTACCGGAGATTTATCAAACCCTCAGAAAAATTCGGAATTATCTGGAGAAGAACGGAGCGGAGCTTTGATGCGCAGCGTCCCTTCCTGCCGCAGCCAAAGCCGCTGTCGTGCTTGCGCGCAGTCATTCCC